>CAIUOO010000068.1 GCA_903900795.1 uncultured Gemmatimonadota bacterium
CGCACGGCGACGCCCTGCCCCGTGAGCGAATCCCAGAAGCGAGCGGGCGTGCCCATCGATCCCACGGCATCGGCCAGCACGTACGTACGCACACCACGCGTCGCCGCGCGCACCAACGCCTGCTGCACGGATGCCCCGAGCAGGTCGTCGCGCAGGATATACGTCTCCAGCAGCACCTCATCCTGCGCGGCATCGATCGCCGCGATCATGGTGCGGAACGCCTCGGCGCCATCGGGCAACAGCACCGGCGGCGGACACTGATGCATGGGTCCGCCGTCGATCTGCTGCAGGAGTTCGCGAAACGCCGGATCGCGTACCCCCTCGGTGAAGCGCCGTGCCACACCCCACGCCCGATAGGTCCGCACTTCCCGAGGGGACGGGGCGTCAGCCATGTTTCGGCATGACCCTCATTTTGCGACTCCTGATCAATGCGGTCGCGCTCTGGTGCGCCGCGCGCTTCGTCGATGGCATCAGCTATACCGGAAGCTGGCAGGGACTCGGTGCGCTCGCCCTCGTGTTCGGTGTCGTGAACACCTTGGTGCGGCCGGTGCTCTCGTTCTTTTCGTTCCCGATCCAGATCATCACGCTGGGGCTGTTCACCCTCGTGCTGAATGCCGCGATGCTCCTGCTCACGAGCGCCCTCGCGACGCGCCTTGACGTCTCGTTCCACATCAGTGGCTTCTGGGCCGCGTTCGTGGGCGCGTTGCTGGTGAGCATACTCAGTACCATCCTCAGTTGGATCGTAATCCCGAGCGACGACAACGCCGACTGAGCCCGCCGCTCAGGCGGGAAGCTCAGACGGGAAGCTCGTCGAGCGCGCGCTGCAGCACCAGCGCCAGCGCATGTCGTACCCGCTCCGGCGCGACAATCACAGCGTCGGGGCCGTACTGCAGCACATGGCGAATTGCCCAGGATTCGTCGGCCAGCGGATAGTGCACCAGCAGCGACCCGTCGGCGTGCAGGTCGCCACGCTCGCGTTCGGCGATCCAGCGTGCCACGGTCGGACTGTAGCGCACCACCAACGACTCCGCAGCCGGCGCGTCCTGCACGAACACATGCCCCTGCTGTAACACCGATTCTACCGTGAAATCGGCAGGGCGTTCGAATGCATCGCTCGCGGCCATCGCGGCACGCACGCGATCGAGGCGAAACACGCGCAGCGCGTCGCTGCGTTCACAGTACGCCACGAGATAGATACTCGCATCGGCCCGGACCAACGCATACGGGCGCACGCGGCGTACGGTGACATCGGTGTCGTTCGAACGCTGATACGTGAGCTGCACGACGTGCTGGGACTCGATGGCACGCTGGAGCACGATCACGGCATCCCACTCGGTGTCACGCGCGGGTTCGACGGCGAACGGGCTGGCCACCTCGGCGGTCGCACCCACTTTGCGCTTGTCGACCACCGTATCGACCGACCGCACGGCGATCTCACGCAGGCGCGCGCGCACATTCACCACGAGGTGCCGCTCATCGATCGGCTGCTCCTGCTCCAGAATGCCGAGCCCCAATTCGAGCGCCGCCACCTCGGGACGCGTGAGGCGCATCGGACGCTTGAAGTGCGACGATCGCATCGACACGCTATCGGCTCCCCAGTACAGCGCGATGCTCTCCACGAATCCTGGCGGCGTATCGTCGCGGTCGAGCGATTGAAAATCGGCGCGCAGGATTTTTGCCGTGGTCCCCACGCGCGCGGCCAGCTGCTCGATCGTGAGCTTCGGTTCGTCGGCCATCGTCGGCAGCGCGATCAGCAAACGCTGCAGTCGTTCATCGGCGCGCGTCATGCCACCTCCGTGGGATGCGTGGTGAGGTGCGCAGCGGCCGGTACGGTACGGTGAGCGGCCAGGGTATCCTGCAGCAGGGTGCGCCAGCCGGCTCGCCATTCGTCTGGCGACACGATCGCGGCATCCCCTCCGAACGTGAGCACCCATCGCAGGAACGGATCGCGGCGCCGCACCCGGAACTGTCGCTGCGATGGATGGCTCGCCTCCTCACCCAGCTGCATACCCTGCAGTACCTGCCCCGACTCGCCCCGGAACGCGACCACGACCGACACCGCCTCCTCATCGCCGAGCTCCCACGCCTGACGGGAGGCCGCATGTGCTTCGAGGTCGAAGGTGGCTGGAATGACGTAGTCCGGCTGCTTTTTCGTCGCGTTGTACTTTGGCTTGGAGATACGATTCACGCGGAACTGTCGCAGCGCCCGCTGGTCGGCATCGTGCGCTACGAGATACCAGTGGCCGGTCAGGAACACGAGGCCGTAGGGCTCCACGGTGCGCATACTCGCACGGTTACGCCCCATGCTGGCATAACTGAATGTCACCCGCTGTCGGGCCGAGAGGGCGTCGCCCAATACCTCGAATGTGCTGGTCTGCACTTTGACGCTGGCCGTCAGTGGCTCGCTGATCGGAAGGAGACCGACATCCCGTTCGAGCTTGGCAATCGCGGCGGCAGCATCGGCATCGAGCATGGGATTGCCGAGCGCGCGCACGCGCGCGGCGGCACGGCGAAGCGTGAGACACTCATCAGGCGTAATCGCCAGCACGGGTAACGACTGATAGCCGATTCCCTGCGGCCGAGCGATGGTGCGCACTTCAAGCGCAGGCACGATGCGCGTTTCGCACAGCGCGAGAAAGGGCAGGTAGAACGCGCTGGGGAAGAGCCGATAGCGCGACTCGCCACCATCATGGTCGGCCAGCGTCTCGATCGCGACACCGAAGGCCCGCAGTTCGTCCTTGTCGCGCTCGAAGGTGCGCATGACGCTCTGCTCGTCGATATCGCCGGCCAGATAGCCCGGTACATCGCGACGCAGATCAGCGAATACGGCCCCGTGGTGGCGCCGCAGCAGCGCGGAGAGCAGATCGAGCCAGCGGGTCAGTTTATCGGCAGCAGCCATACAATAAGTCTTCAAAAGACAACGGATTACCGGCCGCGACGGATACTTCGACGCGCGGGTGGTGGACTCAGGGAATGAATACTGGCACGACGAACTGACAAAACAGCGCGCCCACGATCGTCATCGCGAAGCCCCAGAGCAGCAGGTGGCGAAACAGCTGCTTGGTGTCATAACCGGTCGGCACCGCCGCGATGCACAGGGCACCGATCGTCGAGAGCGGTGACACATCGACCAGCGCCGCGCCCACATTGATACTCATGGCAATCTGCAGGGGATTGCCACCCCCGAGCTTGGCGACCAATCCCGGCACAGCCGGCAGGAAGGCGGGATACACCACGCCCGAGGTGGAGCTGTACGTCGAGATCAGCCCGGTCACACCGGCGATCACCCCATTCACCGAGCCCGGCGTGGCCAGCTTTGCCAGCATGGTGGTGAACAGGTCCATACCGCCCGTCTTCTCCAGCACGCCGATCAGCACGCTCACACCGCACACCATCACGATCACCGGCCAGGGCACCTGCTTCAGCATGGCGCTGTCCTCGCCGATGCCCATCACGACCAGCACCGCCGCCGCCGCAAAGGCGGTCAGGCCGGGATTGAACTTGAACAAGAGCACCGCACTCACCCACACGACGCCCACGGCGAGCGTGATCCAGTGCGCGCGCGTAAACGCGGCGTCCTTTTCGTCGACCACGAGCCGTGAGTCGCGGAGCATCGCCGGTCCACCAAACATCGCCCACGCCACCGTCGCCACGATCGCGTGCGCCACGAAGTTCATCACCAGCACTTCGGTGGCGTGTCCACCCAATCCGGCTTTCTCCATCAGTGTCTGCACGAGCGCGCCGATCGCACTGATCGGGGAGAGGTTACCGGCGTTCGCCCCGTTGCCGACCATCAAGGCCATCAACAGCATCGGTGCCTTCGCGCGGTGTGCGAGCCCCATCGCCAGTGGCGCCATCAGTGCGGTCGTCGCGATCGCCCCCGGTCCGCTGGTGGAGATCAGGCACGACAGCACAAACACGAAGGGGGGCAGCAGGGCTGACCGTCCGCGCAGCAGGCGCACGCCACGATGCGTGACCGCCTGCATCGTGCCATTGGCCTGCGCGATCCCGAACAGCAGCGTGACGCCCAGCAGCGTGAGAAAGAGCGACGACGGAAAAACCGCCATCAGCTGTTCGACTTTCCAGTCGGCCGCGAACGTCGCGATCCCCCAGGCCAACGCGACCGCGAGCACACCAACGTTCACGCGCGACGTCAGACTGGCCGCCACCACCAGCAGCAAGGCAAACAGCGACAGCAGGGCGGGACTCATGCGCGTTGGCTCATGCCGGCGTCCACGGCGGTAGCAGATGCCGCTGCACTTTGCCCAACGCCGTTCGTGGCAGCGCATCGACCCGCACAAAACCGCGCGGCACTTTGAACGAGGCCAGCTGTGTACGGACCTGCTGCGCGAGCGCCTCGAGATTCACCGTGGCATCGCACACGAGATACGCCACCGGCACTTCGCCGCGCACCGCGTCCTTCACCCCGACCACCGCCGCCTCCTGCACCCCGCCCTGCTCGGCCAACAACTCCTCGATCTCGCGCGGATAGATGTTGAAACCACCAGAGATGATCAGATCACTGCGCCGACCTTCCAGCGTGATGTAGCCATCCGCCGCGCGCACGCCCACGTCACCGGTGTGAAACCAGCCATCCGTAAACGCCGCCGCCGTGGCATCCGAACGACGCCAGTAGCCGTCGCACACATTCGGACCACGCACCCACAACTCGCCACTCGTGCCGTCGGGCACATCCACACCGGCTTCGTCCACGATGCGCACCACCGTCATTGGCATCGGAAATCCCACCGTACCGGGGCGACGTTCACCATAGAACGGATTGCTGACGTTCATGAGCGTCTCGGTCATCCCGTAGCGCTCCAGAATCACATGACCGAACCGCTCCCGGAACGCCTCCATCACGGGGGCGGGCAGCGGCGCCGAGCCCGACACGAACAACCGGCACCGCGCGCCGATCGCCGCCGCGCGCGCAGGTGCAACCTCAAGAAGGCGCACGTACATGGTCGGTACGCCGAAGAACACCGTGGGCTGATAGGCCTCGAACCAGTCGGCCGCGCGCTCATGCTCGAAGCGCTCGACCAGCCGCATATGACAGCCACTCAGCAGCCAGACGTGCAGACCGTTGCCCAGTCCATGCACGTGAAAGAGCGGCAGCACGGCGAGGTAGCGATCGGCGCTGGTGAACTCCCAGCTGCTCGTGAGCGCCAGCGCATTCGCCGCAAAGTTGCCGTTCGTAAGCACAGCCCCCTTGGAGGCGCCGGTCGTCCCTGAGGTATACACGAGCGCGGCCGGCGTATTCGGCACACACGGCACCGTGATCCGCTCCGACGACTGCTGCGCGGCTTCCGCGCTCAAGGCTTCGAGACTCCACGACGGCACGCCGGGCGGCAGGTCGCTCTGCTGTACGGTGGTGGTCACGACCGCGACCGGTGCTGCATCGCTCACGATGTGCGTAATCTCGCGCTCGCGATACAGCACGTTCACCGGCACCACGATGATGCCGGTCTTGATGCACGCCAGCCACAGATCGATGATCTCGACGCGATTGGTGAGATAGAACGCCAACCGATCGCCGGCCTGCACGCCGCGCGCCCGCAGCGCATGCGCCATGCGGTTGCTCCGCTCCTCGAGCGCGCCGAAGGTCAGCGCCAGGGGTGTGCCGGTCGCGTCGACACAGTCGAGTGCGGGCGACGCTGCACGTCCGAGCAGCGAGCGATCGTATAAAGCGAGGAGTGACATCAGGACAGGCCAAACTCGCGCACGATCGCACGAACACCAGCCAATTGCAGTCCGTCTTCCTCGAACACGATGACCCCGAGCAAGGCACGCCCCACATCGTCGGGGAGTCGATCGGCGCGGAACACCTGAATCACAGGTCCCATGCCCATCGCATCGCGAAGCCGCGGGTGCGACCATCCGCTGCCCAGCGTCGGCTCGCTGTCGAAGCCCTTGGCCAGCACGGTGGTCAGCGTCGACGCCGACGTGCCGCGATAGCTCACCGGGGGCAGCTCACCACCGAAGCTGCGCTCGAACAGCGCCTGCCAGGCCATCGGACGGGCGCCCTGGGCACGCGTTCCCGTCGCCAGCACGATACGCGGCGATCGCGCGAGCACGTGCATGCGTTGGACCGCATCCTGTAGATCATCGAGAATGCGCGCCTCGCGATCGGGCGCCAGTTCGGGTGGAGAATTGCCAGAATCATCGTCCATCCCCCAATCTTCTCTTCCGCCCGCGGCGCAGCCACCCCAAGTGACCCAGTGTTCACACTTTTTCTCGTAGTCTTTCTCGACCTGATCGGATTCGGGATGATCATCCCGGTGTTTCCGTTCTACGCCGAGCATGTCGGTGTCGCACCGGCGTCGGTCATCTTCTTCCTGGGGCTCTACTCCCTCGGGCAGCTGGTGGGCGCGCCGATCTGGGGCAGTCTCTCCGATCGCATCGGTCGTCGTCCCGTCTTGCTGATCACCTTACTCGCCAACGTCGGCGCCTCGGCGATGCTGGCCTTCAGCACCACCGGCACCATGCTGGCGATCTCGCGTATCGTCGCGGGGCTCGCCGCGGGCAACATTTCGGCCGCGTACGCCTACACGACGGACATCACAACCGATGCCACCCGCCCCAAGGCGCTCGGACTCCTCGGTTCCGCCTTTGGCATGGGCTTCATTCTCGGACCGGCACTCGGCGGTCTCCTGGCCGGTACCAATCCAGACGACGGCGCTGGCTTTGCCCGTGTGGCGTACGGCGCCGCGGTGCTCTCGCTCTTGGCATTCGTGCTCACGCTGTTCCGCCTGCCCGAGTCGCTGCCGCCGGAGAAGCGCCGCGCCTCGACGACCAAGCGCGCCGGGATGGGCACCTACTTTGCCCGACCGGTGCTGCGCGATCTGCTCCTGGCAACAGTGATCGTGGTGGCGGCGGTCGCGCTCTTTCAAAGCACGCTCGCGCTCTTCACGGCCGATCGCCTCGGCGTCGGTCCGCGCACGCTCGGCTGGATCTACGGATTCGTCGGCGTGGTCTCGGTGGTCATTCAGGGTGGCGTGATCGGTCCGCTCACGCGGCGCTTCGGCGCCCAATCGCTCACGCGCGTCGGCGCCATCCTGATTGGTGTGGGCATGGGCGGTATTCCGTTCTCGCAGTCCATCGGCTGGCTGCTGTTCGCGCTCGGCATCTTCGGTGTTGGCTCGGCGCTGTTCAACCCCAGTATGAGCGGACTCGTGGCCACCGCCGCCGAACCGCACGAACGCGGCAGTGTGCTGGGCGCGTATCAGGGCGCCGCGTCGATGGGCCGAGTGATCGGTCCGTTCGCCGCCAGCGGAGTAGCCAGCGCCAGCTCGTTGTCGATCCCGTTCCTCGTCGGCGCCGTCGTCTCGCTGGGGGGCGCGCTATTGATCCACACGCGACCGAAGGCTAAGCCGCCCAACTGATTGGCCATGGTGGGGGGATAAGCACCGCGACGAACCCATCCCGCCCACCCCGGGCTTCAGCGGTACATCACCGGCCGAACGGCTGCTCCAGGCTCGGCGACTGCGGCGTAAACAACTCGGCACCGGTCTCGGTGATCACCATGTCGTCCTCCAGACGGATGCCGAACTCGCCCGGGATGTAGATGCCGGGTTCGTCGGAGAACACCATGCCGGGACGCAACGGCAGCGTGTTACCGCGCACCAGGTAGGGCCACTCGTGCCCGTCCATCCCCATGCCGTGTCCCACCCGGTGGCTGAAGTACTTGTAGTCGGGACCGAAGCCGGCATCGACGATCACCTTCCGCGCCGCGGCGTCCACCGCTTCACAGGGCACCCCGGGCTTGGCCGCCGCCAGCGCGGCACTCTGCGCGCGGTGCTCGATCTCGAACACGTCCTTCATGCGCTGCGTCGGCTTCCCCAGCACGAACGTGCGGGAAATGTCCGACGAGTACCCCTCCACCTTGCAGCCGCCGTCGATCAGGAGAATGCTCCCCTCGCGCACCACCTGCGGGGTCGCACTGCCATGCGGCAGCGCCGAGTACTGGCCCACCTGCACGCCGGCGGACCCGCTGTAGCCCAGCTGCTGATGCGCCAGCTGCACCAGCCCCTCGAAATCGTCCTGCGTCATCCCCTCGGCCAGCGACTTCCAGGCCGCCTCGTACGCCAGCAGCGTCACCGCGCTGGCATGCCGCATCAGGGCCAGCTCATGCGCGTCCTTGACCGTGCGACAGCCGGCGGTAACGGGCGTGCCACTCACGACCGTCACCCCCGGTACATGGGCCGCGCCGTCGGCGAACACGAAGCGGACCGTTTCTTCGGCCGCAATCGTGGCCGTGGACAGGCCGCGCGATGCAAGCCCCTTCCGCAGCAGCTCGTACGGATTCTCATGCTCCTCCCACGCCATCACCTCCGCCTCACGCCCGAGCGGACCGAGGTGCGCCTGCTCCATGGCGCGCTCCTCCTCGAACTTGGGGGTGATCAGGAACGCCGCCCCCTTCACCGGAATCACCGCCGCCAGCAGCCGCTCGCTGAGCCCCCACTTGATGCCGGTGAAGTACTCCATGCTCGTTCCGCCGGTGAGCATCAGGGCATCGATCCGTTGCTCGCGCATCAACCCGCGGGCCTTTTCCAGCCGCCCCAGACGCTCTGCGACCGAGATCGGCGTGACCCCGTCGCGCATGGGGCGCAGCGCCCGGATGGCCGGCGGCATCGCGACGGGCGGCTGCCCGCCACCCGCGGCCCCAGCGACCACCGGGGTGGAAATGACCGCACCCGCCATGAGGGTGGAGGCGGATCCCAGAAAATCTCGACGTGTGGCCATGCCGTGCTCCGGTGGTGTGAAAGGGACAAGTGTCTACCTTTATAGCGCTCGAACGCCGGATCGTCGAGAGTATCGACCGGGCGTTCCGGATCGGCGGGTGCGGTTCACCACACCCGCGTCGCTTTTCATCACTGTGAGGATTCTGTGCTTCTTCCCTTCCTTCGGCGCGTGGTGCCGGCAGGACGGCACGCCACCGCCATGTGCGGACTCGCGTTGTCGTTGGC
>CAIUOO010000069.1 GCA_903900795.1 uncultured Gemmatimonadota bacterium
CGGGACGGATTTCGCTCGCCAGTCTCGCCAAGCACGGGCGCGTCCTCGACGACAACGGTCTCTCCCGCCTGATCGATCTCGGCGACGGCGTGGCCTGTTTCGAATTCCGCTCGAAGATGAATACCCTCGGCGACGGCGTGCTCAAGGGGCTCGAGAGTGCGCTCAGGAAAGTCGAGAAGCTTGGTTTCAACGGCATGGTCATCGGCAACGAAGACGCCCGTGCGTTCAGCGTCGGTGCCGATCTGTCGCTGGTGTCCTTCGCCGTAGCGGCCGGCGCTTGGGATGACATCGCCCTCTCCTGCAAGACATTCCAGGACAGCGTGATGTCGATCCGTCGCGCGCCGTTCCCGGTGGTCGTGGCTCCGGCCGGCATGGCCCTCGGTGGCGGCTCGGAGTTCACGCTGCACGCCGATGCCGTGCAGGCGCACGCCGAGACCTACATGGGGCTCGTGGAGGCCGGCGTGGGGCTGTTGCCCGGCGGTGGCGGTACGAAGGAGTTGCTTATGCGCTTCACTGCCGAACTGCAGAACTACGAAGAGGTGGATCTGTTCGCCGCCGTGAAGCGGGCGTTCAAGCTCATCGCCTTTGCGACCACCACGACCTCCGCGTACGAAGCAAAGGCCCTCGGCTTCCTGCGCGACAGCGATCGCATCAGCATGAATCGCGATCATCAGCTCGCCGATGCCAAGGCGCGCGTACTCGATCTCGCGCGCGGTTATCTCCCGCCCCTAGAGCGCACCGTCCGCGCGCTGGGCCGTGACGGGCTCGGCAATCTCGAGTACGCCCTCTGGGCCGCGAAGGAAGCCGGTCAGGCGTCGGCGCATGATGTCCGCGTGGGCCGTGCGATCGCCTACGTGCTGTGCGGCGGCGACGGCACCCCGCGCGACGTCACCGAGCAGGATCTGCTCGACCTCGAGCGCGAACAGTTCCTCAGCCTCCTCGGCACCAAGGAGACGCAGGAACGTATCGCGTACACCCTCAAGACCGGCAAGCCGCTGCGCAATTGAGCGCGCGGCAGGAGACGTAGAGATGACCGAGGTCGTAATCGTCAGCGCCGCCCGCAGCGCGGTCGCGCGCGGGAAGGCGGATGGTGCGCTGGCCGGCATGCATCCGGTGGAGCTGTCGTCCGCCGTCATGAAAGCCGCCATCGATCGCGCGGGGATCGACCCCGCGATCATCGAAGACGTTCAGTGGGGCTGTGCGATGCCCGAGGCATCGCAGGGGCTCAATCACGCGCGACTCGCGTGGCTGCGCGGTGGGTTCCCGGTGGAAACATCGGCCGCCACAGTGAATCGATTCTGTTCATCGGGGCTCCAGTCGGTGGCCTACGCGTCGCAGGCCATCATCGCCGGTCAGGGCGATGCCGTGATGGCCGGCGGTATCGAGATGATGTCGCAGGTGCCCATGTCGGGCTACAACGCGCGACTCTCGCCGGCGATCACCGAGAGCTACATCGGCATGGGCTTCACCGCCGAACGCGTGGCCAAGCGCTGGGAGATCTCACGGCCCGCGCAGGATCAGCACGCCTACGACAGCCAGCAGAAAGCAGTAGCGGCCATTCAGCGTGGCGCGTTTTCTGAACAGATCGTGCCGATTCACACACAACGCGTCACGTGGAAAGGCGCCGAGAAAACGGTCACCGATGTGGTGTTCGATACCGACGAATGCCCGCGTGGCGAGACCACGCTGGAAGGGCTCGCCAAGCTGCGTCCGGCGTTCTCACCCACGGGGACCGTCACGGCCGGCAATGCCAGCCCGTACTCCGACGGCGCGGCCGCGGTGCTCGTCATGAGCGCGGCCAAGGCGAAGGAGCTCGGCCTCACCCCGTTGGCGCGCTTCGTGAGCTTCGCGGTGGCTGGCGTCGATCCCGACATCATGGGCGTCGGCCCCATCAAGGCCGTACCGAAAGCGCTCTCGCGCGCCGGACTCACACTCGCCGATCTCAAGCTCATCGAGTTCAACGAAGCCTTCTCAGCGCAGGCGCTGGCCGTGATCAAGGAGCTCGGAATGGACACGAGCATCATCAACGTGAAC
>CAIUOO010000070.1 GCA_903900795.1 uncultured Gemmatimonadota bacterium
AGGCGAAGACGGCCGGCCACGCTCTTCATGGCCTTGGTCTGCGCGGAGCCACCGACGCGCGACACCGAGATACCGACGTTCACGGCCGGGCGAATGCCGGCGTTGAAGAGGTCCGTTTCCAGGAAGATCTGTCCGTCGGTGATCGAGATGACGTTGGTCGGGATGTACGCCGACACGTCGCCGGCCTGCGTTTCGATGATCGGCAGCGCGGTGAGCGAACCACCCGGCTTGAGGATCGTCTTGCCATCGACCACGCCGTCGTCTTCGCGCAGCTTGGCCGCGCGCTCGAGGAGACGGCTGTGGAGATAGAACACGTCGCCCGGATAGGCTTCACGGCCGGGCGGACGACGAAGCACGAGCGACAGCTGGCGATACGCCGCGGCCTGCTTCGACAAGTCGTCGTACACGCACAACGTGGGCTTGCCCTCGTTGTACATGAAGTACTCGGCCATCGCGCAACCCGAGTAGGGCGCGATGTAGAGCATCGGCGCCGGATCGGAGGCTGAGGCGGCCACGATGATGGTGTATTCGAGCGCACCGGCCGTACGGAGACGCTCAACGACCGAGGCGATCGTGGAGGCCTTCTGACCGATGGCGACGTACACGCAGACGACGCCCTGACCCTTCTGATTGATGATCGTGTCGACGGCCACGGCGGTCTTGCCCGTGGAGCGGTCGCCGATGATGAGCTCGCGTTGACCGCGGCCGATCGGGATCATGGAGTCGATGGCCTTGATGCCGGTCTGGAGGGGCTCCTTCACCGGCTGACGCACGATGATGCCCGGGGCCGGCGACTCGACCTTGCGGAACGTCGTGCTTCGGATCTCGCCGAGACCGTCGATGGGACGGCCGAGGGGATCGACGACGCGACCGATCAGTTCCGGTCCGACGGGCACTTCCAGCACGCGGGCGGTGCGACGGACTTCATCGCCTTCCTTGAGCTGGAGGTAATCGCCGAGAATGACGGCACCGATGTTGTCCTCTTCGAGGTTCAACGCCATGCCGGTGATCACGGCCTTCGTTTCCGAGGCGGTGAACTCGAGCATCTCGCCGGCCATGACCTTGCCTAGGCCATAGACGCGGGCAATGCCGTCTTTCACTTCGAGGATGGAACCGACTTCCTCGACGTTGAGATCGGCGAGATCCGCCGCTTCAATTTCGCGGAGGAGGATGTCTTTGATTTCGCCGGGGCGCAGGGCGGTCTGGGTAGCCATGAGGCAGGGGCTTTATTTGCGTGGTAACGATTCGGGGACAGCTTGTGAAAATTATCACAAGGGGCGGGTCGGTGCAACCCGGCGGGGTGGGGCCGTTTGGGGGGCTGGACCGGCTCCGGCTCCGGCTCGGCAACCGCAACTGCAACTGCAACAGCAACAGCAACAGCAACAGCCAGAACACGGAGACCACGGATTACACGAAAACAACACGGATAAGCCCGACTTCGGAGGGACCGGCGCGGGCGATGGGCTCGCTTTGGATTTGAACAACGCGGGAGCGGGAGGGAGTCGCCCACACGGAGCAGATCCGTGTTGTTACCGTGTCATCGGTGTGATCCGTGTTCCGGCTGTTGCTGGTCTCTGACGGCTGGTCGCCGATGGCCGTTGCCGGTGACAGATGCCGGCCTACCTGGCGGCTGGCTCCCCGAACGCGGCTTGCCCGAAGCGTTCCAGCAGGTCCACCGCTCGGAGGCGGGACAGGCTGGAGGCGCGGGCCCCCACGAGACGCTGGGTGGTGCTGGAGAGATGCGACGAACTGGCGAAGCCGAGCACGTGCGCCACGTCGCGCACATCGTAGCCCGCGTTCTTGGAGAGTTCGGCGGCGGCCAGCACCCGCACGAGGTCGATCACACGTTTCAGGGTGGGGGCCTGCCCCACGGCGAAGCTGCGGGACAGGTGCTCGCGCGACACGCTGAGCTCCTTGGCCAGCTGGTCGGTGCGGACCGGTCGACCGGCGCGACGCACGATGCTTTGCCACACCGCGATCTGCAGGGGGGTCTCGAGACGCAACATGGCCGGCGGCTGCATGAGCGCCCGCTCAAACCGGCTGGAGAAGGCGCGCCGCAGCACGAGCTCGCGGGCCACGCTGTCGTCCATCCCTTCCACGAGGACGTCGGCCACCCCCGCCTCGGCCGCCCGCGCCACGAGCGGCGCGTCGGCGGGCAGCAGCGTGGTGATCAGCACGAACGGCAGACTCGGGAATTCCTCGGCCCGCGCGATCAGTCGCTGCGCATCGTCGCCGGCGCCGGCGTCGATGATCACGAGGTCGACAAGTTGCTTGAGGAGATACTCCTCGACATCCGCCGCGCTCTTGGCGGCATACACGTGGGCCCGGCGCCGCGGGAACGCGCCACGGACCAGGGCCCGCGCGCGCTCACGCTTGAGCAGCGCGACCACGCACATCGACGGCGGCGCGGTGTCGGCACCGTGTCGGGTGGCCATCAGCGGGAGGGCTCGGTGTGCACGCCCGCACGGGGCGTGGGCGCCTGGGCCGGATCGGCAGCCGGATCTTCCCCGCGAACCATGGCATTGGCTCGCCGCAACACATCGCGCGCATTGGCGTAGGAGACCAGTTGTGTGGCGTCCGGAAACGACGCCCACCGACAGGCCGTGATCCCCTCGGCCCGCTGCGGCGTGGTATCGGACGTGTCGCTGCGCATGAGGTAGAAATGACAAACCTTATGCACGAGCTGGCCACGAAAGCGGAAGAACCAGTCGATGGTGTCGATCGCGCCGTCGAGCGCGACATCGTCGAGCCCGGTCTCCTCGCGCACTTCACGCAGCGCGGCGGCATCAGGCGGCTCATCGGTCTCGAGATGCCCTTTCGGAAATCCCCAGTTGTGATAGCTATCGCGGATGAGCAGGAACACCGGCTCGCCGTCGCGCACGCGATACACGACGCCCCCAGCCGACGTCTCGAGCGTGGCGCGGCCGGCGCGCTTCTGCGGATCGCGCGAGGTCGTCACGGCGACACTACCGGAAATCGCCACGCGAGCGCACGACTCATCCCGCCGTGGCCGCAACGCCCATCAGCGGCGCGCTCCCTTCGAGCGTGGCGCGCCCTTCGATGAACTGCCGCACGAGGGGGTCGGTGCTGTGCTGAATTTCGGCCACCGTGCCGACGGCGCGCACCTGTCCCTCGTAGAGCATCGCGATCCGCGTTCCCACGGTGTACGCGCTGCGCATGTCGTGCGTGATGACGATGCCGGTTACGCCCAACTGCTCACGCATGCGCACCATGAGCGCGTCGATGGTGGCCGACGTGACCGGGTCGAGGCCGGTGGTCGGTTCGTCGTACAGGATGTACTTGGGGCGCAGCGCGATGGCGCGGGCGATGCCGACGCGCTTGCGCATACCACCGGAGAGTTCGGACGGCATGCGCCCTTTCACATCGGGGAGATCGACCAGCGACAGCGCTTCGTCGACGCGGGTAGTGATCTCCGACTCGCTGAGTTCGCCTTGCTTGCGCAGCCCCATGGCGACGTTCTCGCCGATGGTCATGGAGTCGAAGAGTGCCGCGAACTGAAACACGTAGCCGATCCGTCCCCGCAGCGCGTAGAGGTCCTTCCGCGAGAGCTGATCGACGCGGAGCCCATCGACCCAGACCTCGCCCTCATCGGGTTCGAGGAGGCCGACGATATGCTTGATCGCCACGGATTTGCCGGTTCCGGAATAGCCGATGATCACCATGGTCTCCCCTTCGTTGACTTGAAGGGAGAAACCGCGGAGCACCTGCTTGGGCCCGAAAGCCTTGTGGACGTTCTTGAACTCGATCATGAGATCACAAATGTACCGCCAAAAACCGGCGGAGGTAGGCGTGCGACGCCGGGGGAACGCCGAAGGGGCGCCC
>CAIUOO010000071.1 GCA_903900795.1 uncultured Gemmatimonadota bacterium
GGCATGTCCCTCTGGGAGATCGTGGCCGACGCGTTTGGTGATCTGCGGTCGCTCGAGGCGTCGCTGGCCACACAGGCGGCGAATCTCGAGCATGATCACGGCGAAGAGGCGATGGAGAAGTACGGCCGCGACCTCGAACGCTTCGAGCGCGAGGGTGGCTATCAGATGGCCGCCAAAGTCGACGCGGTGCTGATGGGTGTCGGCTTCGATCCCGAGGCCGCAAGGGCCACCAGCATCGGCACGCTCAGCGGCGGTGAACGGGGACGCGTGGCCCTGGCCCGTCAGCTCGCCACGCCGGCCGAAATCCTGCTGCTCGACGAACCGACCAATCACCTCGATCTCGAAACGACGGCGTGGCTCGAGCAGTATCTGCGCGACACCGATCGCACCGTCATCTGCATCAGTCACGATCGCGCCTTTCTCGCGGTGATGGCCAATCACGTGCTGCACTTCGAGGGGGGCTCCGCCTTCTCCTACGAAGGGAGTTACGAGTCGTTCCTCGTGCAGCGCGAAGAGAAACGGCTCACGCAGCAGCGTCAGTTCGACAAGCAGCAGTCCAAGATTCAGTCGGAAACCGATTACATCGCGCGCAATCTGGCCGGTCAGAACACCAAACAGGCCAAGGGACGCCGCAAGCTGCTGGCGCGCATGCCCCGCTTGTCGGCGCCCATCGGCGGTGACGGCGTGATGGCCCTGCGTTTGTCGGCCGGCGATCGCAGCGGCGATCGCGTGATCGAAGCCGAGCATGTGACGGTGGCGGTGGAAACGCCGAATGGTACGCGCGAACTGTTGCGCGATGTGAACGTGGTGCTCGAGCGCAACGAAGTGGTCGCGCTCGTGGGCCCGAACGGCGCCGGCAAGAGCACGCTCATCAAGACGCTGGTCGAAGAGCATCCGGCGCATGCGGGTAAAGTGAAGATGGGTCCGAGCACCACGGTGGCGTACTACCGTCAGGATGTTGGACATCTGCCGCTCGACAGCACCATCTACGAAGCCATCGCCACCCAGCGTCCGCTCTGGGAGCGTCGTCAGGTGCAGGGGCATCTCGGTCGATTCGGCTACAGTGGCGACGAAGTGCAGCGCACGATCGGCACGCTGTCGGGTGGTGAGCGGGCGCGCGTCGCGTTGGCACTGCTCACGCTCTCCACCAACAACCTGCTCATTCTCGACGAGCCCACGAATCACCTCGACGTGGAAAGCATCGAAGCGCTCGAAGATGCGATCGAGGCGTACGAGGGCAGTTGCCTGATCGTGAGCCACGATCGCGCCGTGCTGCGCGGTTTGGCCACACAGGTGTGGGAAGTGAAGGATCAGAAACTGATCATCTTCCCCGGCAGCTTCGTGGAGTGGGAAGCGTTGCGGGCCGAGAACAAGATCAAGGCCGAGAAGGACGCGCGGGAGATTTCGCAGCGCGAGTCGGAGAGGCACGCCAAGGTGCGCGACCGCGAACGCGAACTGCAGCGCGAGCGTGAACGGGCTGACAAGGCCAAGGAACAGGCCTACGACAAGTCGCAGGGGAAGCACGGGTCCAAGGCGGGCCACGCCCACGCGGCGCCCACGTCGAACGATGTGCGCAAGGCGCAGCGGGCGGCCGACAAGGCGCTGAGCGACGCCGAGCTTCGGGTGTCGATGCTGGAGGCGAAGATCGCCGGTATCACCGAGGAACTCGATGATGCCACGTTGTACGACACCCCGGCCGGTGTGCAGAAGGCGGCGGCGTTGGGCAAGGCGCTCGACGACACGCGCGATGAACTCGACGACGCGGTGCATGACTGGACCGCGGCGGCGGAACGGGTGCAGCAGCTGAAATCGTAAAAGCAACGGCCAGAACACGGAGAACACCGATTGCACGGAACCAACACAGATAAGCAAAAAGCGCAGTCTGCTTATCCGTGTTGGTTCTGTGATTTCCGTGGCATCCGTGTTCTGGCAGTGAACGATCTCGCGGTGCACTGACCAGGCAGGGGTGCAACTTCCGGTGCCCCCCTGCGTACCATGTGGCATGCGAATTCCCTCTTTCCTCGTTGCCGCCAGCGCGCTCACGTTGCTCGGCGCGCCGACCGCCGTCGCCGCGCAGACGGATAGCACCAAAGCCACCGCACCCCGTGCGCTTCGCGAGCTGTTGGCGGATGCCAGCAAACGGAACGTGCTCCCGCCGTCGCTGATCAGTTTCCGGTCGAACGTGGAGACCGAGATTTCAGTGCTGCTGCGGCGCGAGGAGGGGACCGAAGCAGTGACCGCCCTGGAGCAGGTCGCGAGTACGCTCAAGTGGAATCGCACCGGCTTCTATGATCAGCGCATTGTCGGCTATCGCGCCCAGCAGACTGGCGCCAACGTCTCGCTGCTGTCGGTGTTCCAAACCGGTTGGCTCAATCCCGTGTTGTACGGCAACCGCCTGCGTGTGCGCACCAACGCGTCGCGCCGCACGCCGCCGCGCCGTGGTGGCTCGGATGGGGCCGATACGCTACCGGCCGTGCATCCGCTCGCGGTCGATCGCGCTCGGTACTATCGGTACTCTGGGGGCGACACCATCGTAACCGTGCGGGCCGGCGATCGCGTGATTCCGATCGCCCACGTACGCGTGCAGCCGCGCACCGATATCACGGGCGAGGTGGTGCTATTCGACGGCGAAATGGATCTCGACGCCTCGCGCGGCACGCTGGTGCGCCTGCGCGGATATTTCATACGCGCCAACGCGCCGCGTCGTGGCCGTGTCGCGTCGTTGGGTGAGGCGGTGGCGTTCGTGGAATACGAGAACGGGGAACGCAACGGCGAGTACTGGCTGCCGGCTAAACAGCGCATCGAACTGCAGGCCACGTTCCCGGGACTTGGCGACGGTCGCGCCGTGGTCCGTATCGTATCGCGCTTCTCGCAGATGCAGGTCAACGATACGGTGCTCGACGCCAGAACACTCGCGGCTGCGGATTCTCTGCGCGCGCGCTCGCGCCGTCGCCTGAGTTTCGCCGGCACCGACTCTCTCGGTCGCTACGGCGCCTGGCAAGCCGACGTCGGCGCCCTCTCGTTCGGCATGCACTCAGACGACTTCAACGACATCGGCCCCGACCGCTGGCGCTCCACTGGTGCGCCGCGCCTCGACTACACGGTACCGCGGGCCAGCGATGCCTTCCACTTCAATCGGGTGGAAGGCGTGTACACGGGCACGGGCCTCAAGTGGTCGCTGCGCGATCTCGCGCCGGGTGTTGTGGTACGCGCCAATGCGGGCTGGGCGTGGAATGAAGGCACTGCCCGCGGCCGTGTCTCGGTGGAACGCAAGCGCGGCAATACGATGCTCGAACTTCGCGCCGGCCGCTCACTCGACAACACCAACGATTTCCGCGTGCCGCTCGATTCGGGTAACACCATGGCGGCACTGTTCGCTTCGCAGGACCCGTACGATTACGTGGATCGCCGCAGCGCCACGATCGCCGCCGTGCGCACCACGGGTGCGCGCCAATTGCTGACGCGCGTGGAGTTTGGCGTGGCCGACGATCGCTATCGCCCGGCGTCGTATGTGCGTAGCCCGTTGGGCGGCGAGGCGTATCGCGAGAACCGCCGCCTTGACCCGGGCCGCTATCTGCGCACGGCCGCGCTCATCGAGTGGCATCCGGATTTCAGCGCCGAATTCGCCAAGCCGGGTGTGGGCGCGCGTGTGTCGTATGAGCGCGGCGATGGCACGCTGCAATGGCAGCGGGCCGAGGTGCGTGCCACGGCGCGCAAGCCCTTCGGCCCCTTCATCGTCCTGGCACGCGGCGATGTGGGCGCCGTGTTTGGTTCACGTATTCCGCCGCAACAGCTGTTCGAGTTGGGAAAGTTCCAGAACCTTCCGGGCTACGACGACAAGGAATTCGCCGGCGCGCGCGCCGCCGTGCTGCGTGCCTCGCTGCAGTACACGAGTCCGTATTTCCGTCAGCCGATTCGCGCCGGCCGGTTCTTCTTGCCGGCGTTGGCGCCGGGCCTGAGCGTGGGTGTGCAGAGTGGCTGGGCGGACGCCGTGACCAATGCGGCGCGCACGAGCATCGAACGACTTGGCGCGCCGATCGACTCCGCGCGGCTGGCGCAATGGGCACCGGTAGCGCGACCAACCGATGGCATCCGCGCGTCGATCACGGCGGGACTTCGTTTGTTCTCGGGCGGCGTGTTTGTCGGGGCCACGCGCAAAGTGGATCAGGCGGCGCCTTGGAAGGCGTTGATCACGTTTGGACAGCAGTGGTGATTGGATACTACGAACAGCTTGGCCGCGGATTGCACGGATGACCGCGGATGAGCACGTTGACTACAACGAGTGCTCGTCGCCCACGTCGTGTTCATCCGTGTGAGATCCGCGAAATCCGCGGTAAAGCCGTTCAGTTGCCCGCGTTTCAATTCGTATCTGAACCCGTCGATCCATGTCGGTAGAACGCACCGTCGATCTACAAGTCCGCTTCAAGCGGCATCCCGATGGCTCCGCCTCGCTCACCTGTACGCGATGTGACGGGTCCGTCACGTGGCAGCGGCAGCACGGGCCGACCGCACGCGTGATGCCCGCGCACGACCTTACGCACTTTGCCGTCGAGACCGCACTCGGCTTTCGCCGCGGCTTCTACGGGCTGCTGGCCGATGGCTGGGAGATCACCGACTTCGCGGCGCCGTGGCCGCGCGGGCCGATCCCCGACGAAGCCATGGTGGTCGAGCTGATCGTGGGATTTCTCGACGCGGAACGACGGCAGGGTGAGGCGATGACCCCCGACGCGTTCCAGACACAGGCGGAGCAGTACGTGGCGTCGCGAGTGGCCGTGGGCAAGACGATGCCAAATGGGTTGCGTCCGCTCACCGACGACGAGCTGGCGCGCGTGCGCGCGCGACGGGATGATCTGCTGGCGCGATGGGCTGATGTGCCCGTCGGTGGTGATCTGGCCTTGGATTTCGCGGTTCCTCGCTGAGCCGCCGCCGATAACCGCGTTAGCTTAGAGGATGCGCACTCATCTCCTCGAATCGCGCCAGGACTTCGCCGGCGACGATCTGATCTTCACGCTCAACACGGCCGCCCAGCAACGGGCGGCCACGGGCGCGCCGGTTATCAACGCCACCGTGGGCGCGTTACTCGACGACCACGGGAAGCTGGTGGTGCACGATAGCGTGATGGCGCTGTGGCGTGAACTCACGCCGATGGAGATCGCGCCATACGCCCCGATCGCCGGTGACCCGGCCTTTCTGCTGGCGCTCACGCAGCGGCACTGGCCGCAGCTCACGAGCCCCGGCGTGGCCGTGGCCACGCCGGGTGGATCTGGGGCGCTGGCGCTTACGCTCAAGAACTTCGTGGAGCGCGGGCAGGCCATCCTCACCGCCGCGCCCTTCTGGGGGCCGTACGCCACGATCACCGCCGAAGCCGCCGTGCGCCTGGAAACGGTACCGTATCCAGAAGTTGGCGTGGCGCTCGACGTGGGCGCGTGGGAAGCGAAGGCGCGCGACCTGCTCGAGGAACAGGGTCGCCTGCTGGTGTGGCTCAATGACCCGTGCCACAACCCCACCGGTCGCAGCCTGTCGCGCGACGATCGCCGCACGCTGTTGTCGATGCTGCGCGACATCGCGTCACAGGGTCCCGTCACGCTGCTGCTGGACTTCGCGTATCTCGATTACGCGCGCGATCCCAACGACGTGCGCGAGGCGCTCGAGGATTACGCGGCGTTCGGCGCCGAACAGTCGGTGCTGGTGTGTGCGAGTCTGAGCCTCAGCAAAGCGTTCACGCTGTACGGTTCACGCGCCGGCGCCCTGGTGTTTCCGTGGAGCGGCGACCCCGCACTCAAGGGCGCCCTGGTGTCGAGTTGCCGCGGCACCTGGAGCAACTGCGCGCGTGCCCCCATGAGCGTCCTGCTGCGCATGACGAAGAGCGAAGCCGCGCAAGCCGCCTTGGCCGCCGAGCATGCGCATTGGCGCCGCGTGCTGACGGAGCGTGTGGCGGCACTCGATGCCGCGCTCAAGGCCGAGGGACTTCCGGGCGCGCCGTGGGACGGCGGATTCTTCGTGACCTTGCCCGCGCCGCCGGATCCATTCGCGGTGTGCGAGGCGCTTCAGGCCGCCGATGTGTTCGTGGTGCCGATGCCCGAGGGGCTGCGCGTGGGCGTATGCGGGATGAAGGCCGCGGATACGGTGCGGTTCGCGAAGGCGTACGCGGCGAGTATTGCTTAGGCGAGGTAGATCGCTCACCGCCAAAGCAACAGCAACTGCAACAGCCAGAACACGGATGCCACCGATTCAAATGAAACAACACAGATAAGCTAAAAGCGCTTTTGGCTTATCTGTGTTGTTTTCGTGTAATCCGTGGTCTCCGTGTTCTGGCTGTTGCTGTTGTCGTTGCCGTTACGGTCTCACCAAAGCTCAGTAGCTGCCACCGAGCAGCACCGCATTCGCGAAGATCGGCAGCGTCCCGCGCAGCTGATCTCGGTACACCGGATCATGTGCGAACATGATGACCCGTCCGCGCCCGGCTCGCTCGGTCCACAGGTACGGTGAGCCGCCAAGCTTCGCCGCCGCTTCCGGCCAGTAGTAGCCCGCGATGCGCACGCGCGCCGCCGGAGCGAAGCGCATCACGGCGTCGCCGGCGGAGAGATCCTTTGGGATCGTGAACACGCGATCACTGTTCACGAACACCGGCATTTCCTTGTTCAGAATGCCCGCCATGAGCGGTGACAGCGTGTCGACCGTGGCGCGGGCCAGCACACCGGGCAAGCTGGCCGGCAGTGGTGCGCCACCGGTGCTGTCGGCGCGCGTGGAGTCGCGCTTCACGCGCGTGCGTACCAGCCCCACACGTTCCTGCGCCACCCACGCACTCGCGGCGTCGATCGTGATCAGTACGCCGCCGTTACGCACCCAGTCGGCCAGTCGCGCGCGGCCGGCGTCGCCCAGCGCGCGATCGAGGGCGCCGGCCTGCACCGACGGCACAATGAGCGTGTTGAAGGCGCTCATGTCGCCGCCCGCCACGAAGTTCGCGTCGACAATCGTGCTGGCGTAGCCGATGCGCTGATCCATCGCGTACCAGGCAAAGCCGAACGACGAACCGTTCACCGGCGCCCCACCCAGCATCGCCACCTTGGGGCGCTGCACCGGGACCACCGAGTTGCTCCCCAGGTCGGTGCCTTCGTCCACACCGGCCGACGGAATGGAGGCCAGCTGCGCCCCCGCTTCGGCGGCGCGACGCATCACCACGTCGTGCACATCGGGGCGGTTGAGCGCGGCGCGAATCACGAAGGCGCCGTTGGGAAACTTGTTCGTCTTCGACGTGAACGAATACGGGGCGTACCACACCCGCACCGAGTCGGTGAGCAGCGACGCCAGCAGGCGAATGCTCGACTCGCTGCCCGGCGCGAAGGCATAACCGTACACCGAGCGCGCCGGCGCGGTGAACGTTCGTGGCATGTCGGTCACCATCGCCAGCGATCCCGGCACCACCGACAACGTGTACGCATCCACCCGCCACGCCAACGGCAACGACCACGCCGTCATGTCGTAGAAGCGATTGCGCTGCCCGGTACGACGGAGTTCGAGTTCGTACTTGAGAAACGCCGAATCCAGCGCGGCGTCGGGCTCGAGCAACGCCTTGGCCAGGTGACCCTGCGGCTGCGCGAGGTCGACCACATAGTTGCCGGCCTTGGCGGTCATCGTGGGCACCGTCCCACCGGCGTACTTCGTGGCGTTGGCCACCGATACGTCAGCCGTGAGCCGCTGCACTTCGATGCCGTTATCGCGCAGCTTCTGTACCAGCGAATCGGCCCGACCCTGCGCGTCACGCATCAGCATCACGGCCCGCAGCGGTCCCCTGGCGTGCATCGTGATCGCATTCGCGCGCGCCGCCGCGTAGTCGCGCACCAGATCGGTACGCCGCCGGGCCGACGTTTTCACCGTGGCCCACTCGGCCGTGAAATGCTCAAACGCCGCCTGCTTGAGCGTGCGCAGTGTGCCGTCGTTGCGCATCACGGCACCGCCCGAGCTCGACGCGCTCTCGAACAGCATACCGATCGCGCCCGTGAGCATCGGCCACCCTTCGCCGTAGCCCGGATAGAACGAGTCGTAGCCTTCACGCCGGAAGTACGACCAGCCGTGCACGTCGAACGCGGCGCCGTGCGCGGCGGCGAAGATGTCGAACCACTTGGGCAGGTGCGCGGGATTGTTCTTGTTGTCCGGCTCGCGCGGCGGGGCAAAGTAAAACGAAGAGCTGCTCCCCTGCTCGTGCAGGTCCACCGCCACGTGCGGCCACCACTTCATGTAGGTGCTCACGCGCCCCTTCGTCTCGGGGTGCGACTGCGCGTACCAGTCGCGATTGAGATCGAAGTAGTAGTGCGACGTGCGCGGCCCCGGCCACGACCCGGCATTATTCAGCGCGCCCGGCTCACTCGGCACACTCTGCGAGCTGCCGTACCGCTCGATATCGTGCGTGTGCCGCTCGCGTCCGTCGGGATTCTCGTTGGGGTCGATCAGCACCACGGTGCTGTCGAGCGCCAGCTTGGTGTCGGCATCGGTGCCGGCCGCCAGCTGATACAGCAGCGCCAGCCCCGCCTCGGCGCCCGACGCTTCGCCACCATGCACGGAATGCTCGAGCCACACGATGCTGGGAATACGCTTGATCGCAGCATCGATATCCCCCGCACTCGCCCCGCGCGGATCAGCGATACGCTTGGCGTCACGCTGGATCTCGTCCAGCCGCGCCATGTTGGCTTCGCTCGAGATGGTGATGATGAGCATCTCGCGTCCCTCGAACGTGCGGGCCACGGTGTCCACCTTCACCCGCTTCGAGGTGGCGGCAATGCGCTCGATGTAGCGCATCATGGCGCGCTGCGGGGTGAAACGGGCGCCGATATCGTAGCCCAGGATCTGCGCGGGAGTGGGCACGCGCGGATCGAACGTAGCGCCGGGGTCGGCAAAGGCATGCTGTGCCTGCGCCGGGCTGGCCGAGAGCCCGCCGGCGAGTGCCGCGGCGGCCAGGGTGGAGCGGAAGAATGATGAGGTCGACATGCCGTGAACTTCGCGCCAAACAGGCGATCTGTCACGGGGCTCCTGCTGAATCTCAGGCAACAACGGCAACGGCCAACAGCAACGGCCAACAGCCAACAGCAACAGCCGACAGCAACAGCCAACAGCCAACAGCAACAGCCAACAGCCAGAACACGGATCACACCGATTGCACCGAAAAAACACAGATAAGCAAAAGCGATCATTCAACGATGCGTGAATGGCACGCCGATTGGCTTATCTGTGTTGTTGTCTGTGTTATCTGTGTGATCCGTGTTCTGGCTGTTGCTGTAGCAGTTGCCGCTATTGATCCCGCCTACCGCGCTACCTTCACCTCCACCGGCTCCACACCAGCCCCGGTGTACATGGCCACCGAAAGCCGCCCGCGATCAAACGCCACGCGGTCGGCATAGGTCAGCGGGAACGATCCACTCCCCGCCGTTTGACCCGGCCCCAGCAGTCGCGCGCTCACTCGGCTGGCCCCCGCCGGGATGGCGATGCTGGCCGAGGTGGTGCCGCTGGCCACGGCGCCGGAGATCGGGCCCGAGATCCGGCCGGTATCGCCCGTACGACGCAGCACCAGCGCCGACAGCGGTGCACCACCACTGTTCTGCACCGTAGCTGACCAACGAAGCACACTATGCACGCGATCGAGCGTGATCCGCGTCGTGGCCACGAGGCCGCGGGCGCGCGTAGTCACCACCATCGCCGCCGCCGCCGGCGCCTTGCCTGCGATCAACACCGGCGTCGTACTCGGCGCTATTCTGCGCGGCCCAGACTGCTCGAACGCGTACGCCATCGCCACCAAGCGCGTGTCGCTGAAGCCCTTGCCCAGCAGCTCAATGCCCACCGGCAATCCGTCCGCGGCGAAGCCCGCCGGCACGCTGATACTCGGCAGCCCACTCTGCGCGCCCAGGTTGCAGGTGCCGCCATTCTGTACTTCGCCCACGAGCGTGGGCTTCTGTCGCACGGTGGGATACGCGATCGCATCGAGCTGCAGGCTGTCGAGAATGCGCTCCATTCGCGCCCGCAATGCCACCTGCCGCGCCAGCGCGGTACGATGCTGCTCGGTGTCGGCGTTGAGTACGGTGTCGATGATACGGAAGCGCACTTCCAGCTGCCGGTCGTACAAGCCGCGATCCAAGATCTCGCGCAGCGACTTCACCGGTGCGTTGGGCACGGTGCGCAGATAGTCGATGAGATCGAACTTCGTTTCCAGATTGATCACACTGGTGTTGGCCATCAGCGTGTCGAACTCCGCCATCGGCACGTCAACCACCGTAGCCCCCTGCGCGCGCATGGCTGCGATGGCCGCCCGCACGGTGTCGGCAATCTCCGCGTCGGTGTCGCGGAAGTACGGCAGGAACACACCAATGCGCGCGCCACGCAACGCGTTCTTGTCCAGCGACGCCTGAAACGTCGGCGCCGGCTTGTCGCGCAGCACACTCGTGACGGCGTCCTCGCTGTCATAGCCCACGCTCACATCGAGCGCGATGGCGAGATCAGTCACGGTGCGCGCCAGCGGCCCACCGATGTCCTGCGTGTGCGACAACGGCACGATGCCGCGACGGCTCATCATCCCCTGCGTGGGCCGCAATCCCACCAGCGCGTTGAACGCGCTGGGAATGCGAATGGAGCCACAGGTATCCGAACCCCATCCCACCGTGGCAAAGCTCGCTGCGATCGCCGCACCGGTACCGCCGCTTGACCCACCGGGGCAGCGCGTGGGGTCGTACGGATTGCGTGTTTGTCCGCCGAGTGAGCTGATGCTGGTGATGCCGGCCGCGAGTTCGTGCAGGTTGGACTTGCCCAGAATGATCGCCCCCGCGTCGCGCAGCTTCTTCACCACGAACCCATCGCGCGCCGGCTGACTAGTGGCCATCGCCAGCGACCCCGCACTGGTCGGCATGTCGCCGGTGTCGTAGTTGTCCTTGATGATCACGGGGATCCCGTGCATCGGTCCGCGCACCTTGCCCGCCTTGCGCTCGGCGTCGAGCGTCGCCGCTTCGGCGCTCGCCTTGGGGTTCAGGCGAATGAGCGAATTGAGCTCGGGCCCCGCATGATCGTACGCCGCGATGCGGGCGAGATACTGCCGCACGAGCTGCACGCTGGAGACCCGCCCCGCCGTGAGCGCCGCCTGCACGTCGGTGACCGACGCCTCGGTGAGCTCGAATGCCGCACCACCCTTCGCCGGCTGCGCACCGGCGATCGTTGTGGCGCCGAGCAAACTACCCACCATCATCATCGCACGAATCTTCACGGTCACACCCCAAGAAAGAAAAATCGGTTCTCTGCGTTCTCTGCGCCTCTGCGTTCCCAGCGTCATCATTTCCACACGCTTAACCCGACGCCGTGAACCGATCACGCAGAGCACACAGAGGCGCAGAGAACCGCAGAGAACTGCCTAAACAGGAAAAAACAGCGACTCGTATTTCACGTTCGTGCGCGGTGACGCCATCATGGGCTCCACGGTGTCGCGCCACCGCGCGTAGTGCGCCGTCGCCTTGTGCTCGGCCGGGGCACTCTCGGTGAGATACGCCTCGATCAGCGTGAAGCGCGTGGGGTCATCGGCCTGCTGCAGCACATCGAAGCGGGCGATCCCCAGCTCGAGCACGCTGTTCGTGGCGTTATCGAGCGTGGCGGCCTGGAACGCGGCAATGTGCTCGGGGAGGACGTGCACAAACACCTGAACGACGAGCATGGCAGGGAGTCGGTATGGTGGAGAGCAGACGGACGTGGTCGGATATAGTCTTCAGCAGCCCAGAACACTATATCGGACTCCATGTCCCACTTGCCGATGCCCATGCCCTTTCGAACGGTTGGCGTGCTGGTCGTGCTGGCCGCCCTCGCGCCGTCGCTGCAGTCCCAGCCCTCGGCCCAGCCTGCGCCGATCGCCGACGCGATCTACACCAACGCCCGCATCTGGACCGGAAACGCCGCCCGCCCGGAGGCGCAGGCCATCGCCATCCGTGACGGCGCGCTCATTGCCGTGGGGAGCGCCGCCGATGCGCTGAAGCACCGTGGACCGGCCACGCGCATGGTGGACTTGCAGGGGCGCCGCGTGGTGCCCGGCTTCAGTGATGCCCACTGGCATCTCCCCACCACCGATCAGGCCGACCTCACCGACGCCAAGTCGCCCGCCGAAATCGTGCGCCGACTCAAAGCATGGGCGGCCAAGCGCCCCGCCGGGGCTTGGGTGGTGGGGCGCGGCTGGACCCCGTCTGATTTCCCCAATAACACGCCGCATCGCCGGTTCCTCGACGTCGCCTTCCCTGGACAGCCCGTGGTCCTTACCGACCGCGACGGCCACCAGTCGATCGCCAACGGTCGGGCTCTGGCGCTGGCCAAAGTGACCGCCGCCGCCCCCGACCCCCCCCGCGGCGTGATCGAGCGCGAGGCGACGGGGGTGCCCACCGGACTCCTGAAGGAGTCGGCGCGGCAGCTCGTGGTGCGCCTCGTGCCCGAGCCCACCGTGGCCGACCTCGCCAGGCGCATCGACGAAGAGACCCGCAAAGCGGCATCGTTCGGTATCGTACTGATACAGGACGCCGGCGGTCGCGCCCCCGAACACCCTGTGTTCAGGATTCTGCGCGCCGCCGCCCAAGCCGACACCCTCCGCGTGCGGTACCGGGCCGCCTTCCCGTTCACCCCCGACGCCACGGCCGCCACGATTCGGCAGTACACCATGCTGCGCGACAGCCTGAAGGGTCCGTGGCTGCGCACGGGGATCGCCAAAGGCATGCTCGATGGCACCGTGGATGCCAAGACCGCCGCCATGATTGAACCCTATGTCGGATCAGACGATACGGGGCTCCCCTTCTGGCCCGCCGCCACCCTGAACAAGGGCGTGGCCCGCTACGACTCCGCCGGCCTGCAGGTGGAGCTCCACGCCATCGGCGACCGCGCCGTCCGCACCGCCCTCGACGCGTATGCCCACGCGGCCCGGCTCAATCGCACCACCGGCCGCCGTCACCGCATCGAGCACATCGAAGTCCCCGCGCTGGCCGACCTCCCCCGTTTCAAGCAGTTGGGCGTGATCGCCAGCACCCAGGCGATCTTCGCCACGCCCGACCAGACCACCCTCCAGAACTACGCCCCGCTGCTCGGTCCCGAGCGTAGTTCGCGGGCGAACGCCTTCAAGAAATTCGATGACGCCGGTGCCACCCAGGCCTTCGGCAGCGACTATCCCGTCTTTCCCATGGATGTCCTGCTGGGCATGTACACCGCCGTCACCCGCCAGACCCCGCAGGGCACGCCGAAGGGCGGCTGGCATCCAGAAAACCGGATCACGGTTGAAGCCGCCCTGCGGCACTACACCAAGGACGCCGCCTACGCCGCGTTCATGGAGAAGGAGACGGGTACCCTCGAGGTCGGCAAGTTCGCCGACTTCGTGGTCCTGTCGGCTGACATCCTGGCTATCCCCCCGTCTTCCCTGCTGAAAACGAAGGTGGTCCTCACCATCGTTGGCGGCCGCGAAGCCTACCGTTCTACCAGCTTTCCGTGAGTTCGGAGTTCTGAGTTCAAGTTCGGAGTTGTGAGTTCGTACCCACCACCCAATACCCAGAACCCACCACCCCAAACCAACAGCCCAAAGCCCGCAGCGCTCCTACGCCCAAGGCCGTTTCTTTATCGAAGCTGTTCCAACCCCGCCCCACCCCCAAGACCAATCGTGATCCCCACTTCCCGTCTCCTCCTCGCCGCCGGCTGTCTCGCATCCGTCGGCGTCGCCACGGCGTCCGCCCAGCGCGGCCCCGGCGGCCCTCCGCAAGCCCGCGGCGCCGACACCACCTTCGGTGTCTCCTGGCGCAACATCGGCCCCAACCAATCCGGCCGGATGGTCGCCGTGGCC
>CAIUOO010000072.1 GCA_903900795.1 uncultured Gemmatimonadota bacterium
AGAGGACATGGGTCAAAAAGTTCTGCGAAGGCTGCGATTCACATATTCCTGCACACGGCCTGCTTGGGCACGGACGGTCCTGATGTCGGCGGCAGGGCGATGGCGTCACCCTTCACGATCTCATGATCATGATTGACGGCGTTTTGACGGCGGCACGGTACACTGCTTCGGGCTTTCCGCGCTAGCACGCGGCTGAAGCCAGCCGACCCAAACGCTCCCGGACGCACGACCCATCGCCAGAGGTGCAGCCTGATGTATACCAGAAAGATTGGATTCGCTATCCTGCTATCTCTGACCAGTCTCGCCGCTTGCGGTGGTACCGGAGGCCCGCCAACGTCCGAGGCCGAGGCGAAGGCTATGGCGATCGGTACGTGGGAAGGAAAGGACACCAACGGGATCTTCACGCGCTATGAAATCTCGGACGCCGGGGGTTACCTCAGCGTGCTGGAATGCTCGATGTACAGCGATATGCGATGCGGCGAAATCGGTGGAAGTCATGAAGTGGTGCAGAAGCGATTCCTGGATACCGGAGAGCCGTACTTCGGGGTCAAGCTCGCATGGGGGACCACACTCGTACTCCGGTCATCCACGGAGGCGACCGTTTCGGACGAGGATGGTTCGGTGCCCTTTACCAAGAAGTGAGTGCGCTCCGTGCGTGACGATGCGCGCAGTACGAACAAGTGCCGTCCGGCCTTCGGTGTCGTCGTTCGTTCATCCCGGGTAGGGCTGTTGCTTGTCCTTGCAACTGCAACGCCGATATGGACGGCCCAACCACAGACATCGAGCCAAGGTCACCATGTTGGAATCTTTCGACACCAGCAGGATGTGGGACACCTCAGCTTCGATCGACGTCTCATCGTTACTCAGACGGGCGTAGAGTACTGGGCGAGAGCGACCGAGAACGGACGAGGCGGCACGTTGAAGGGTCAGGAACGAGGTAGTCAGCGATGTAATGCCTCGGTGCGCTCCGTGAATGGCAAGCTCATTGTCGGCGCCATGACGTGTGAGACGTACGCCAACGGGGATAAGGTTGCCAGAAGCGTCGCTTTCGATATCCAGTTCAACGGTACTACGTGGATTCAGAATGCGAGCGGAAGCGCACTCCGTTTCAATAGAGAGCGCTGACGCACCGCATCCAATCGTCGTGGTGAAGTCATCAAGTCCATGATCACAATTCGTCCGTGGCCGCTACCGATAGATCCATGGTCATGCATCATAGAGCCACGAGACGCGCGAGCGAGGCGGAGGGCACGCCGCCGCCCTGTTTATCGGTGCTCGCGAGTAACGGTGTGGTGGACGTTGAAAGTCCGTCGTGTTGTATGTGCCGTTTCTTCCACAACTCATTCTGAGAGAGCATCATGATGCGTTGCATCTTTCTCGTTGCCATCGCAGTTTCAGCGCTTGGTTGTTCTGCCGCCGCCGAACGCTCGGCCGAGCAAGAAGAGTCATCTGTATCGAGCAATTCGCCGGTGTCGGCCGCCACATCAGAGCGATACCAGCAATGCGCGACGGAGATAGAGAACAATCCTCAATTCCAGGGAATGCCTCGGAGCTCTCGTGATATGATGGTGCAGGGCAACTGTGCCGGGTACTTGGAGCAGCCCGGCAGTTCGGCAGCAGTTCCCGGAAACGAGCGCTACAATGAATGTGTTGCGAGCATCGAGAACAATCCGCAATTCGCGGGCATGCCGAACTCCTCTCGTCAGATGATGGTGCAGGGCAACTGTGCCGGGTACTTGGAGCAAAGCAGCAGTTCGGCAGTAGTTCCTGGAAATGAGCGCTACAACGAATGCGTCGCGAGCATCGAGAATATTCCTCAATTCGCGGGCATGCCAAACTCCTCGCGTCAGATGATGGTGCAGGGCAACTGCGCTGGATATCTCGAGCGCTAACTTCTCACTCTATACTGCACAGGCCATGAAAACATTTCTCTGGGTACTCACCTGCATCGGCGGCATCTTTGGTGCACTGCTTCTCTTTACTGGACTCACGGAATCGAACGGCGCGCCTCAAGAGGCAGCCGTTGCGGCAGTATCTATTGCGCTTGTTGTCATTCCGTATTGCGTTGCGCGTGCCGCAAGCGAGTTGGGAAAGAAGTCAACGGACGACTGACCAGGTAGGCTCTGCTTGCTGCGTGACCCAATCTGCACCGGTTGTCTTTACTGCCTAACGGATGCGGCAGTGATGGCGGGCTCCGGCGGCGGGCCCCGTCGGCAGACGGCGAGCGGCAGGATCGTGGTGGAACAGTGGGGATCTCCACGTCACCGAGACCAGCCGCCGCTTCATAACAACCATTCCAACGACAGGATCACCTCGACTATGAAGACATTGCCCGCAGCTGGCATCCGCCTCCTCCTGACTCTCTGTGGTTCCGCTCTCGCTTGCGACTCGTCGTCGCAGGGTGGCCGTGCCGAGTCACCGGCGACCGACGCAAGCGCATCCGCATCGGCCGAAACGTCGACCCCAGCGTGGATCGGTGCGTTCCGGGACGAGCAGCGCGTTGGCGAGCTGTTCCTCTCCGTGCGATTGGTCATCACGCCGGGACAGGCCGAGTACGGCGCGAAGAGCACCCGGAACGGAGAGCTGTTCATTCAGCAGACGTGCACCGCTCCATTGACCGTCGCCAATGGAACCCCGGTCGTGTCGATGTTCGACTGCGAGATTTCCGCCAACGGCAACCGGATGACCAAGCAGATTGCCTTCGATCTGTCGTTCAATGGCGAGGCCTGGGTCAGGCGGGACAACGGCGAAGAGACCATTCTGAATCGAATCTGACGTCGAAGAACTCCGTATGTGGGCGGGGCGACTACGTGTCGGCAACAAGCGTACGGGCGCTCCGCCAAACGTCCGTCGCACGGCAACGGGCGGCCCGCTCACCCGCCAACCTTCGCCCATCCCTTCTTGATGTTCTCCGCGCTCATCGCGTCGCCGAGTTCCATCGCCAGCGTCTCCGTGGGGGCGAGCCGTACCTCACGTCCCAGCGATGTCCCGCGCGTCGCGCTGTAGTCGGTCCAGTGCACCTCAAAGGCCGGGAACGACGCATCCACAGGCGCCTTGTTGGTCTTCCAGATCACGAGCTTGCGTACCGCGGTCTGCCCCTTCGTCACCTCGGTCCACACCTCACGGCGAAGCATTTCGCTCCCCGGAAGCGGACCCGTCGGCGCGCCGGCACCGGCAACCGGCACGCGGTTGGCGCGCCGGAGTCACTCGCATAGCGGACCTGCGACGGGACCACGTCCGGCGCGAGCCGCCCATGCAGTGCCGTCCGCATCTCCGCGGTACTCACGTTCCCGCGGCTCCCGAGGAGCTGGTACGTGCCGTCCTCGTGCATCAGTCCCAGGAGGATCGACCGGACCTTGCCGAGCTCCTCCGCGTTCTCGCTGAAGGCGAGAATCGCTGCGTCCACGTCCCGCGTGCATTGCCGACGGTAGATACCACGCCATCGTCAGTGATTCGTTAAACGACCAGTTTGCTGATCTGGACGCGCGCCGCCGACACGTCACATCGTGCGCGCGGGCAGGGCATGGAGCGCGGAGCGGTCTTTGAGCCGCGTGTGGCCGTCGACGCTGACCGCGGTGAGCGCGGGCAGGTCGCCGAGCGCGGTTAAATCCGTGAGGGATCGGCACCCGTACACGTCGAGGCTGGTGAGCGCGGGCAGGTTGCGGAGCCCGGTCAGTGTGGTGAGCGACGTGCAGCCTCTCACCGTGATCGTGGTGAGCGCAGGCAGGTCGTGGAGCCCGGTCAGGTCGGTGACGGACTTGCAGTAATGCAGCGAGAGGTTGGTGAGCGCGGGCAGGTCGCCGAGCGCGGTCAAATCCGTGAGAGATCGGCACTCGTACACGACGAGGCTGGTGAGCGCGGGCAGGTTGCGTAGCCCGGTCAGTGTGGTGAGCGACGTGCAGCCGTACAGCGCGAGCTTGGTGAGCGCGGGGAGGTCGCGGAGCCCGGTCAGGCTTGTGAGGGAGTGACAGTCCGTCAGGTCGAGGTAGGTGAGCGCGGGGAGGTCGCGGAGCCCGGTCAGGCTCGTGAGGGATGTTTCTCTCAGTTCGAGGCTAGTGAGCGCGGGCAGGTCGCGGAGCCCGGTCAGATCCGTGAGGGACTTGCAGGAATACAGCCAGATGCTGTCGAGCGCGGGCAGGCTGTGAAGTCCCGTCACGGCCGTGAGGGAGCCGCATTTTGCCAGGTAGAGGCTGGTGAGCGCGTTGAGTCCCTGCAACCCGGCCAGATCCGTGATTGACGGACTTGACTTGACGTCGAGGACCTCGAGCGTGGGCAGTGCTTGTGTGAAGGTGTAATCCGCAAAGGCATAGCCTCGGATCAGGAGTTGACGCGTGTTTCTCAGGCGCCCGCTATAGGTC
>CAIUOO010000073.1 GCA_903900795.1 uncultured Gemmatimonadota bacterium
AGAAGAAGCGAAATAGAAACGGTAAACGAGACGACCGCGCGAGCGCGTAGCCGCTCAGGACTGTTGCGGGCCTTCACCGGGACGCTCGGCAAGCTCATCTCCGAAGAGATCGAGTGATTTGCCGAGCGAAGCGACGATGGCGATAACGATCGAACCAACCAGCAGGAGTGTTTTCAACTTCGAAAACTTCCGGGCGCGGTACCCGAGAATCGCTTCGTCCGGAATCGACACCCGTTCGCCCGTCCACGTGGCCGTGTTCCCGCGCAGGTCCGTCACGCGATACACGTCCACGACAATGGAACCATCCTGCCGACTGATCACCTTTCCATCAATCCGGTCGACGCTGGCACCGACCCGATCCCCCAACAACAGGCGACCGCGATCGTTGATCACGATGCCAACCTGTTGTGCGGGAAGGGGAGGTGCGGACTGGACCGGGAGATACGAGAAACACCCGATCTGCAGTGCCAGCGCCAGCGCGCACAGGCCACTCACGGACCGCTGCGCGATCGTTTCCGATCGCGAGCGCGTAGAGAGTGCCCGTGCGTCGGACATCAGAACCCGTACGTCCCGCGGGCCGCGCGGTTCGTGCCGTTGTAGTACGTCTTCTGGCGCGCCTGCATTTCCTGATACGGCACCGGCCACTCGACTGGCGTTCCCTCAACGAGGTCACCCCAGCCGCGATTGTCCGAGAACCAGATGAAGTAGCCGGTATAGGCCGTCTCCATCCGCTTCTCGTACTTCATGGCCTCGAGCAGGCTGCCGCACGCCGTGCTGGTGAAATTCGGCGCCACCGGCACACGCGGCACGCACGTGGCCAGGTTCGTCGAATACGCGGCGGTCGCGCTGGCGACGCTGCCAATTGGATCAAGGCCGTTCCGGACGCGCGTGACATTCACGAGCGTGACCGCGGCCGGGAGGTTGTTCGTGCGGATGTACCCTTCGGCCGCGAGCATGTCCACTTCCGTCTTGGACATCTCAGTGTACGGTCCGGTCACCGCGTTGAGCCATGAAGCACCGTAGCGACGGAAATCGTACTGCGAATCGCCGACACCAACGAGCGGCACGTCTTCGCCGGTGGGACGGTTGCGGAAGTAGACCCCCGCCGGGAGCGACAGCGTGGGCGCGGTGGCCTGCTGCGCCGCACGAGTGGCGCCGCGCGGCCACCGGGTGTCGGGGGTGACGACTGTGAAGTCCGAGCGTGAATCACGCGCCGTGGCCAACCACGCATCATACGAGCCGGACACGTCAGCCATGCCGTAGTAGAAGTACGGCACGGAGTGCCATCCACCGACCACGTACATCTGGTTGAAGTCGTACGCGGCACTCCAGCCGGTGGTCCCACCCAAGCTGATGGTGAAATCGGCTGTGATCCCATTGGTGGCATCCGCAATGACGGCCGCCCAATCAACCGCGGCCCGTGCGGCCGGCGTGCGAGCCACACCGGCGCGGAACCGTGCCTTGTACGAACGTGCCAGGCGCACAAAGTTGTCGCGCGTGAGCGCTACGCCACTGATCCACGTGGTGGGCAGCGGGAACCCGTTGGCGCCATTGGTGGCCGCCGCCGAATTCGCGATCGCGATGGCGGAGTCGAGCATCCGCAGCGCCGCCGTGTTCACCTGCGCCGCGCCGGACAGACCCGGCACTTCATCGCTCGGCGTCGCCGGCGTGACAATGGCGGCCGAATCGTAGGCCAGTGACAGATTGCCGAGCGCCTGTCCGAGAATCAGGAAGGAAAACGCTCTCGCGCGCGCATCCTGCGCCGGACTGCCGATGGTTTGGCCAGTGGTGGCCAAGCGGTTAATGGCCGCGATGGCGTTCGACGCAGTTCGGGACACCCGCGAGAACTGATTGAAGTTCGCGAGGTTGCCGGTCTGATTGTCGTTGCCAAGTTCGTTCGAGATGATCGAGCGCGGGATCTGCGACCGCGCCGCCATACCGAAGTTGGCCACCGAGGCGATGTTCTCGCCGGCCAAAATACGCGCTTGGGTATTGACCGATTCGGTGGCACGCTGGGTGTTGTTGAGCTGGACACCGAGTCCGGCCACGACGCCTTCCACGCCTGCGGGTGTGGCGTAGGCGCGCGCCACGTCTGGATCGTTGATGTTGACGACGTTCAGTGAGTCACCGCTGCAGGCCAAAAGCCCCAGTAGTACCCCACCGCCCGTGATGTACTGCGAAACGTGCTTA
>CAIUOO010000074.1 GCA_903900795.1 uncultured Gemmatimonadota bacterium
CGAGGGCGCGCGCCACCTCTTCACTGAGCGGCGACGTTTCCTGTCGCGTGGCGGAGAATCCGTGGATATAAACAACGCTCCACGGGGTCTTCGTCGGGTTCGCGCTATCGGCGAAGACGACGCGTTTCGCTACATCGGGGTCAGTCACGCCCGCCGCGCGCTCCTGGGCCGTGAACCACGCCGGAAACGCGGCGAGGCTGTCGGGAAGCGCCGTCGCGACCTCATGCATCGTGGCCGCGTACGGGCTCATGTCGGTCCACTCCACGCTGGGGCGCGGACCGGAATAGAAGATGGTGCCCAGCAGGAACAGTCCCACGGCGACGCGCACCGTCATTTTCGTGCGGCGCGCAGCACGCGGGTCGATCATACCGCATCCGACGAACTGGAGAAGTTGAAGTCGCGCACCTTGATGGGCGGCATCGCCACCCCGGGGCCACCTTCACCGCCGGCCGTACGCACGGCCGCACCCACGCCCTCGAGGTTGTTCAACATGAACAGCGGCGAGTCGTTGAAACGGAAGTTCTTGATGGAGCGCGCGATTTTGCCGTTCTCGATCAGGAAGGTGCCGTCGCGCGTGAGGCCGGTGTACATGAGCGTGCGCGCGTCGAGCGGACGCAGATACCACAAGCGCGTGACGAGCACGCCGCGTGTGGTGCTGGCGATCATCGATTCAATCGTGTCGTTGCCACTCGCCATGCGCAGCGACTGCGCACCGCCGGTGGCCGTCTTCCCCTGCTTGTTGGCCCAGAACCGGTTGTATGCGAGCTGATTGAGCACGCCGTTCTGCACCCACGTCTGCTTGCCCGTGGGCATGCCTTCACCATCGAACGGCGACCCGAGAATGAGCGGATCGGCGGGGTCGGAGATCAGCGTGACGCGTTCGTCCACGATCTTCTCGCCGAGGCGCGTGCCACCGCCGGCCTTTGAGAACGCCGAACGTCCTTCGTCGGCCGAGCGGGCCTGGAAGGCGCCACCCATGAGGCTCACGAGATTGGCCGTGGCTTCGGGTTCGAAGATCACGGTGTAGCGACCGGGCTCGATGCCTACCGGATTGCGCGAGCGACGCGCCTTGTCGATGGCGCGGTCGGCCACCGACTGGAAGTCGATGGCGCTCCAGTCGTTGCTCTCGCTGCCCACCCAGCCGGAGCCGGTGCCGTCGGTAGTGCGCGCGGTGAGCGTATAGTTGGCGCTCGTGCCACGGTGATACGCGAACAGGCCAGCGCTGTTGCCGATCGCGCTGGCGTTGGCGTTGCAGATGATGAAGCCGGCCACGGTGAGATCTTTCGCCGCGCGGGCCGGCGCGAGCGCCGTCATGGCGGCCGTGGCGCGATCTTCGGCCGAGAGATCGGCGGTGCGATCGAACCACGCGTTCACCGGCGCGTACGTCTGCGGCGGCAGTTCGCCGAGATACTCGGGATCTTCCGGTGCCAAGCGTGCCAATGCCTCCGACTGCTCGACGGCACGACGCAAGCCTTCGTCGCTGCGATCGTTGGTGACCACGCTGGCTTTGCGCTTGCCGAACACGCTCTGAATGCGGATCGTGCTGTTGGTGGTCACGCCGGACGTCGACATCTGATTGTCGGCGAAGCGTAAATTCGTTTCGCGCGAGCTGTTCACCGATACGCGCGCGGCGTCGGCCTTGGACAGCTTGACCGCGCGTTCGACGATGGCCTGCGCCTGTTCCCGCGAGAGCACGCCGATGGCAGCCATGGCTTTCGTGTCGCGCATGGATTCGCTCGAGGACTCGTTCGAGGACTCGCTCATACGGTGCGTCCCGTGTTGATGATGTTCGCGTTCTTGAAGCGCGTGGGCGGGCAGCCGTGGCTCACGGCGTTAGCCTGTCCGGGCTGGCCCTTGCCGTCGTTGAAGGTGCCGCCAAACTCGTAGCTGCTCTTGC
>CAIUOO010000075.1 GCA_903900795.1 uncultured Gemmatimonadota bacterium
CCGCTCGTGAACATTTCGGCGCCTCAGTCTTTCCCAACCCGCATCGTCAATGCCTCCGCAACCGTACGTCTTTACCTCATTGGATGAACTGCACCGTGAGTTGAGAAGCGCCAAGACGTTGGAGAAGGAACAGGATTTCTTCTTCACGGTGAGCACCCGCCGAGACACCGCGAAGGAGGCGGCGTTCACGAGTGCCGTTGGCAATACGTTCCGCGCGTTTCCGCTGCGGCGCTTCGATCTCAGCCCCTCTGTGCTTTACCGTGAGTGGGCTACCGCCTACGGCGAACAGCACGTGCCCACGTTTCGCACGATCACCGATGCGGCCGCGATGCGGCAATTCGTGATCGCCGGCGGTCGCTCGCTCGACGCGTACTGGTCGGAGGCCACCGCCGGACGACACACCATGACCTTCGGACGGGCGGCGAAGCTCTTCAATCTCCTGATCAAAGGGTGGCTGCGGTTGTCGTTCATCACCGACGACGAGCGCCGCCGCCTCCTGTCGCTCTGTGAAGTCCCGCTGGATACCTTCACGCTCCAGGCCGTTCACCGTCTGTTGCCGGCGTGCAAGATTCCTCCAAAGGCCGGCATGAGCTTCGTGAAGACGGAAGCGCAATACGAGGCGTTGCAGGATGCGATCAGGGCGCTCTGCCTCCCCGATTCATATCCGTTGCGCTATGAGCTCGTGGCGTGGAACCTCAGCCATCCCGAGATCCGCTGAACGCGGCGGCCCACGTTTACACCCGTGTGAGGCTGGCCTTAAACGCGGCGAGACGCTGGCCGCGTAACACGGCGCGAAAGTTCCTCGGTGCGCTCACGCACGCTTTCAGAGCCGGTGTATGCAAGGCGGGAAGGTTGTTGATGGTAGCGAAGCTGGTCCGGTTGCTGACCTCATAGATGGTGACTGTCCGAAGGGCGGGGAGGTCTCGCAAGCCGTCAGGGCTCCCGAGGTCGGGACCGGGTGGGGACGAGAGGGCCGCGCCGCCGCCACCGACGGGCCGTCTGGCGCTGTGCGGTGCGGTCAGCCGTCTGTCCGACCGCACAACGCGCTCTCAGTGCGTCGCAATATCAATCACTGCGCCATTCTGGTCTAACGCTCTGGCCTTGCCGGACGCTCGGCCGAGCGGTGATCGCAAAGCTGCGTCCAACGCTCGCTTCACGCTGGGGCCGGCAATGGTTACGGACGTGTGGTAGCGCCACTCGCCGTGCTGGTTCTGGACTTCGATACGGGCTTGGGCCACGAGGATTATTCGTGATAGGTGGTTGTGCTGAGACGGCGGGTCCTGATCACGATGTTACGTGCGTTCGAAAACCCAAATGCTGTAATCCAACCGCAGCGGCGTCATCCAGGGGTGGTCTTCCTGCAAGAGTTGCGCAGACTCCTGAATGATCCGTACGCACGCATCATCCGTGATCGACGCGCGTCCCAGTGCGGTCGTGACGAAACGCAGCAGGTGGCGATCGGGCTTGACCCCCTGCTCATCGCCGGCCAGCATGACGAAGTACTTCCACGCGGTGAGCCGGCTCTGGCCCGGTAGCCGCGCGAACGCCCGCTCTACCAGTGGCAGTGCCGGATTGTCGTATCGCATGTCGGCAAAATCATTGATGCCGTGCTGCACCAGCAGGCGCAGGGCGAGTCGGACCGCCTCCGCCTTCAGAATGCCGCTCTGGGTGGACGTACGATACCGCTTACCACCGAAGGCCTCCACGACGCCGTCCCCATCCAGGGTTTCCAGCCGAGCGAGGGCCTCGGTGCAGGTCATCGACGCTCCGCCACGTTCCAGCGGCAGGCCGAGCCACTGGGCAAAGGCACGGACGACGGGCACACACTGGGCGTCGTAGCGCAGCGCCAGCGAGAAGATCGCGTCCGTCAAAGCGAGGGGGAGCGAGCCGTAGCTGTACTCCGGCCCGAGGTGCTCACCAACGGCGAGATTGACCTCGCGAGCGTCCAAGGCCTCGGTCAACCGCACTGCATCCGGTGAGCCATTGAGCCGAGCCGCGTTCGCCGCCACGGCAGGCGGGTCTGCGTGCACACGCCGAAACCGACCACGGCCTAAGCGCTCGAACAGTTTGTGCTCGGACGAGCCTTTGTTCTCATGGTTGTAGCAGTAATCGTAGGGCATGACGCTGTCCCGCTGCACGTCCAGTCGTTCGAGAACCCCGTTGATCAGCTCCTGCGAGCTATACTCGGCCTGAGGGGAGGCCGTGCAGAACGCTTCGAGTGCGTCGCGGATGGTGGTCGGCTTGGTCATGGCATACTCGGGTAATGAGAAAACTGGCGAGAAAGATCGCGGTCCGCCCATCCATACGGTCAGTCGTCGTCCTCGTCGGTGATCTGCTCGTCGGTGATCTCGTCGATGGATTCGATCGCGTACTTGCCGTATTGAACGACGAACGCTGTCGCGCTGTCCGTTCCGCGGGTGGAATGGTCTCCACTGTCGATGGCGTACGCGGTGCCATCATAC
>CAIUOO010000076.1 GCA_903900795.1 uncultured Gemmatimonadota bacterium
CGCCTGTACAACGATCCGCTGGTGGAAGCGGCGTGGATCGCGCGCGAAGCCAAGGTGCCGGTGAAGCTGCTCTGGACGCGCGAAGACGACCTGCAACATGACATGTTCCGTCCGGGTGGTTTCCACTCGTTCACCGGTGGTCTCGACGCCAACGGCAAGCTGGTGGCGTTCCGGAATCACTGCGCCACGTTCGGCGAAGGCGAGAAGTTTGCGCCGAGCGCCGACATCGGCCCCACGGAGTATCCGGCGCGCTTCGTGCCGAATCTCAAGATGGACGTGTCGGTCATGCCGCTGGGCGTGCCCACCGGCGCGTTGCGCGCACCGCGCTCGAACGCGCTGTCGTTCGCCTTCCAGGGCTTCATCGACGAGTGTGCAGTCGCCGCGGGCAAGGATCCGCTGCAGTTCCGCATCGATATGCTCAAAACGGAAATTGCGCCGGCCACGCCACTCACGCCGCAGCAGCAAGCGGGCCTCATGGATGCGCAGCGCGTGATCGGCATTCTCGAGAAGGCGCGCGAGGTGTCGGGGTGGGGCAAGACCAAGCTGCCCAAGGGCACGGGCATGGGCTGCGCGTTTTACTTCAGTCATCGTGGCTACTTCGCCGAAGTCGTGCAGGTCACGGTGAGCAAGGCCGGCGATGTGAAGGTCGACAAGGTGTGGGCGGTGGGTGACGTGGGCAGCGACATCGTCAATCCCAACCACGCCGAGCAGCAGGTGCAGGGCGCGGCGATGGACGGCATGAGCCAGGCTTACGGTCAGGAGATCACCTTCACCGCTGGCAAGGTGGACCAGACGAACTTCAACAGCTATCCGCTGTTGCGTATCCGTCAGGCGCCGCCCATCGAAGTGCATTTCGTAAAGACGGCGTTCTCACCCACCGGCATCGGTGAGCCGGCACTGCCGCCGGTCGTGCCCGCGATGATCAACGCGATCTATGCCGCCACCGGCAAGCGCGTGCGTCAGATCCCGCTCACCAAAGTCGATCTCAAGTGGACCTGATGGTTTCGTGCCTGTGCGTTTCTTGAGCATTTCCTGATCCCAACGGATTCGATGACGGTTCATTCGATCACCACGTCCCCGTTCGCCGACCAGCGACCGGGGACGTCGGGTTTACGGAAGCGGACCACCGTCTTCCAGCAGAAACACTATCTCGAGAATTTCGTGCAGGCGCTGCTCGAGGTGGCCGCGCTCCCGCCCGACGCCACGCTGGTGGTGGGCGGCGATGGGCGATTCCACAACCGCGACGCCACCGAGACGATCATCCGCATGGCGGCCGGCAACGGCATCCGCCACGTGATCGTGGGGCGCGCGGGATTGCTTTCCACGCCGGCGGCCTCGCATCTCATTCGCTCGGGCGCGCACGGCGGCATCATTTTGTCGGCCAGCCACAATCCCGGCGGCCCCGACGGCGATTTCGGCATCAAGTACAACACCGGCAACGGTGGCCCGGCGCCGGAGTCATTTACGAACGAGGTCGCCGAGCGTGCGCGGGTGATGCGGCACTACAACATTGCCGACCTGCAGCACTTCAACCTCGACGATCTCGGCACGCATCAGATCGGACCGCTGCGCCTCGACGTCGTCGATCCGGTGGCGGCGTATGCGGCGCTGATGGAGTCGCTGTTCGACTTCGACGCCATCAGTGGTCTGTTCGCGAGCGGATTCCGCATGCGCTTCGACGCCATGCACGCCATCACGGGCCCCTACGCCGTCGAGATTCTCGAACGCCGCCTCGGGGCACTGTCTGGCACGGTAATCAATCGCGTGCCGCTCCCCGACTTCGGCGGCGGTCATCCCGACCCCAATCTCACCTACGCGCAC
>CAIUOO010000077.1 GCA_903900795.1 uncultured Gemmatimonadota bacterium
CATCAGACCTCGCAGCGGTCGCGCTCGCCCTTAACACCCGTCCTCGGAAAACTCTTGGCTGGCGCACCCCTGCCGAAGCCTTCAACGAGCTACTACGATCTACGCAAGCAACCACTGTTGCGACGACCGGTTGAGTCTGAGTTGACTCCCGCGATCACTATGAAAGATCACGCCTGGCGCCGGCTGCCGTGCCTCCCGCGCCATCCGCAGCGCGCTGAGCACCAGGTTCACTTCCATGGTGTCGCGCATCGCCCACCCGATGCAGCGCCGCGAGCCGAGATCCAAGACCGTCGACAAGTACAGGAAGCCTTCGCGCGTCGGGATATACGTGATGTCGCCCACCCAGACCGGATTGAGCGCGACGCCGTGGATATCGAACTGCCGGGCGAGCTGATTCGGCGCAAGAGGATCCGCGTGCGTCGAATCCGTCGTCACCACGCGACGGCGCGCTTTCGGTCGCGCTGCCAACCCAGCCTCCCGCATCAGACGCGCGATGCGCTTGGTGCTCGTCGGCAGTCCCGCCGCGCGCAGTTCGTAGTGCACGCGCGGAGCGCCATACGTCTCCCCGCTCTCCGCGAACGCGATCCGCACATGCGCCATCAACACGTCGTCGATCACCGTCCGCCAGCTCTCCGGTCGCCGGTGATAGGCGTAGTAGCCGGACACGGAGACCTGCAACACGCGGCACATGAGTCGCACAGGGAACTCGTCCTCGTGACGAGCGATCACGGCGCACCTCAACGCGACTCGTTCGCGAAGTACACCGCCACTTTTTTGCGAAGGCCTGCTCCTGGCGCAGCGTCGCCACCTCGCGTCGGAGCCGCCGATTCTCTTGCTCCAGCGTCTCGCCCGCCGGCGCCGACCCCTCCCCACTCGCCTCCCGCTGGAGTCGCGTCCACGCCCGCAGCTGCTCCGGTCGGACCTCCAATTCCCGGCCGATCTGTGTCAGCGACGCGCCGTCCGCCCGCCGCGTCGCCACCAGCCGCACCGCCTCCGCCTTGAACTCCGCACTGAACGCGCGGCGCTCACGCGGCACCACCTTTTTGCTCGATCCTATGTGCCACCTCCGCCCCAAAACTAGGGCGAGTCGGGCGTCCACGAAATCGGGTCAAGTCCAGGTGTACTTGGATCAGAAAGATCTTCGCCTGCTGCGGGCCGCGCAGCGGTTGTGCGAGCACGCGCGCACGACCTTCATCGCGACGGGGGAAGGCCCTCCTCGCCCGAAAGTCGCGCAGGAGGACTTTGACGACGGAGAGTAGACGGTGTCGTCGGCCGCCCTTCCGAAACGCAAAACGCGGGAGCCAACTTGGCTCCCGCGTTTTGCGTACCAACTCTACCATTCAGACCGCCCGTGGGGACACAACGTCTCCACCAACGTATCCATGCGACTGTGGTCGCGGATACGCAGACCCTCTGAACTGCTTTTCAGACAACGACTTAACAAAGTCGGGATGACAGGATTCGAACCTGCGACCCCCTGAACCCCATTCAGGTGCGCTACCGGGCTGCGCCACATCCCGTCGCGGTATCCACACCCGCGAACAGACTCAAGAACCTAATCCCCTCCACCGCGCCATACCAGTGCCCAACTGCCGTTTTCCGATTCTCTGAACACGGAACCCCTCGTCCGCGTACACTGTCAGTGTCTTTTCCCTGCCCGCCTCTGCTGAGTACTGCGTGATCTGCATAGCTCGTTGTGCCGCCCGTCTCCGCTCTACCGCTTCGCTCGCCGTTGCCCTCGCGTCCCTGTTTGGCCCCGCCACCCGTAGCGTCGGCGCGCAGCCCTCACCCAAGGTCGCCCGCGCCGTGCGCGTGTCGCGCGCCCCCCGCATCGACGGGCGCCTCGACGATGCCGCGTGGTCACGCCTCACGCCGATCGCCGATTTCGTGCAACAGCAACCCCGCGAGGGACAGGCGCCCACCGAGGCCACCGAGGTGTTCATCGCGTACGACGACGAAGCGATCTACGTGGGCGCTCGCTTGCACCGCCGCGACCCGAACGCGATAGCCCGCGCGGTCACGCGACGCGATGGCTACGGCAACTCCGAAAAATTCACCATCACCTTCGACCCGCAGATGGACCGGCGCACCGCCGTGGGCTTCGGCGTATCGGTGGCCGGCGTGCGCTCGGACTTCCGGCACACGCAGGACGACGACATGCGTGGGCGCGAAAGCCAGTACGACCCCGTGTGGACCGCCGCCACGCGCGAAGACAGCAGCGGATGGACCGCCGAAATGCGCATCCCGTTCTCGCAACTCCGCTTCCCGAAAGCGGAGCGGCAGCGATGGGGGCTGCAGATGGACCGCTATCTGCCCGACAAGAACGAAGACATTCAGTGGGCCATGGTCCCCCCGCGCGAAACGGGCTACGTCTCGCGCTTCGGCACCCTGGAAGGGCTCGACGGCGTATCGCCCACCCGCCCCGTGGAGTTCTTGCCCTACGTGGCTGGCGACGCGACGCGGCGCGCCACCTCGAGCGCCGCGAATCCGCTCAATCGTCCCTTCGCCGGCCGGATGGGAATGGACGCGAAGACGGCGCTGGGCTCCAGTCTCACCCTCGACGCAACCGTGAACCCGGACTTCGGGCAAGTGGAAGCCGATCCGGCCGAAGTCAACCTGAGCGCCTTCGAAACCTTCTTCGACGAACGCCGCCCCTTTTTCACCGAGGGCAGCGAGATGGTGCGCGGCAACGGCGCGCAGTACTTCTATCCGCGACGCATCGGCGCCGCACCGCATGGCTCCGCGACCGGCGACTTCGTCGACGTACCGCGCAGCAGCACCATCCTTGGCGCCGCCAAGCTCACCGGACGGTTGCCGAGTCGCCTCTCCATCGGCGCGGTCACGGCCGTGACGGCGGCGGAACAGGCGCGCGTGTTCCGCGTCGACTCCGGCGTCACGAATACCGTGCAAGTCGAGCCGCGATCCGCCTACGGCGTGCTGCGTCTGCAGCAGGAGATCGGGCGCCAAGCGTCGACCGTCGGGGCGTCGTTCAGCACCGTACAGCGCAGCGTGGGAAGCGAGCCCACACTGGCCAGCCTGCTGGCACGCGAGAGCTACTTCGGCGGCGCCGACTGGCGCATTCGATTCCAGCAGGGCAAGTACGCCATCAGTGGATTCGTGGCGGGCACACATGTCGCGGGCGATACGGCGTCGATCCGGCGGCTGCAGGTGGCCAACTCCCGGCTCTTTCAGCGCCCCGACCGCCGCACCACGGTGTACGACCCGCTCAAGACCTCGCTGTCGGGATACTCGGCACAACTCCGCGCCGACAAGGACGCCGGCCGGCACATCCTGTGGGGCGCCGAGGTGAAGCTCGAGTCCCCGGGATTCGAATTGAATGATCTCGGCCGCCTGCAATCCACCGACGACATCGAGTACAACGCCGATCTGCAGATCCGCGAAACGACGCCCAGCCGGTACCTGCAGAACTGGCGGCTCGGATTCGAAACACGTGGCGCGTGGAACTTCGAGGGCGCGCACCAGCTGAACACGTGGTCGCAAAACAGCAGTGCCACGCTGCGGAATTTCTGGAATCTCAACGTGCGCTCCACGATCAACTTGCCCACCGTCGACGACGCCATCACGCGCGGCGGGCCCTACATGGGCCTTCCCCGTGAGTTCCGCCAGGAGTTCCGGATCAATAATCCGTTCGGCGCCCGCACCGGCTGGCGCCTGAACGGCGGCTATGGCGTCGACGAGTTCGGCGCATGGCGACGCAACGTGTCGGGACAAATCACGCTGCGCCCGTCGCCGCGCGTGTCCGTGTCGGTGGAACCCACGTTCCAGTCGGGCACCGACCCGCGACAATATGTCACGCGTGTCGCGGGTGGCACGCGCACCTTCGGCAATCGCTATGTGTTCGCCTTCATCGACCGCACCACGATCTCCACCAAGCTTCGCGCCAACTACGCGTTCTCACCGAATCTGTCGCTCGAGGCCTACGCCGAGCCGTTCGTGGCCACGGGGAGCTACTCGCGCATGGGTGAGCTGTCGGCGCCGCGCAGTCGCGAGCTGCGCGAGTACGGCACCGATGGCACCACCATCGCGACCGACTCGGTGGGCACGCTCACGATCACCGACGGCACGCAGTCGTTCACCCTTGGCAATCGCGACTTCAATATTCTGTCGTTCCGATCCAACATCGTGATGCGGTGGGAATGGATACCGGGCAGCACGTTCTTCCTGGTGTGGCAGCAGAACCGCCGCACCGCCGAGGCCTTCGGCGACCCGGCCCGTGCGAGCGACCTGTTCCGCACTACGCGTGCCAGCGGTGACAACTTCCTCGCGGTCAAGGTGAGTTACTGGCTGCCCGTCCGTTTCGGTGGCGCCCGGTGAACTACCTGCGCGCGCTCGCGAGCGCGTCGTCCACTGCCCTGCGCAGCTCCTCGATCGTCACGGGCTTCAACAGCACCGCATGCGCCCGTGCGGCGGCGATCCGCTCCGGCGTGAGCCGAGGACTGAAGCCCGTCAGGATCAGCACCGGCAGGTCCGGCCGCAGCGTATGCACCGCCTCGGCCAGCCGGTCGCCCGCCATGCTGGGCGTGGTCTGATCGGTGAGTAGCAAGTCCACCGCCGACGGCTGCTGTTGAATGAATGCCAGCGCGGCCTCCGGCTGCGAGAACACGTGTACCACGTGTCCATCGTGCCGCAGCGCGCGCTCCACCACGCGAGCCACCCCCGGCTCGTCGTCCACGACCACCACACACGCGCCCGCGTACGGACTCTGAACGAGCACGTCGGGCGCATCGTGGTCCATGGCGCTCCCGTCCTCGGCGGCCGACAGCGCGACGTCGGCCAGGGATTCCGCAATCATCGCGTCGTGGTCGTGGTCGAGCTCTTCATCCCACAATCCTTCGATCACCGCGCGCGGAAAGCGCAGCTCGAAGGTGGTGCCCTGTCCGATCTCGCCGGTTACCTCGGCACGACCCAGGTGAGAGACCACGATACCGTGCAGCACGGCCGTGCCAAGGCCCGTGCCTTCGCCGGTGGGCTTGGTGGTGAAGAAGGGTTCGAACATCCGGTTGCGTACGTCGACCGACATGCCGTCGCCCGTGTCACGGACTTGCAGCACCACCACCGCGCCGTGCGGTTCCGACGCCGAATCCGGCATGTGACGTGACGACAGCGTGATCGTGAGGACGCCATCGGTCTTGTCGCGCATCGCATACTCGGCATTCGACACCAGATTGAGCAACAGCTGCTGCAGCTGCGTGGGGTCACCCATCATCAACTGTGCCTGTTCTGCGCCCTCGATCACAAGACGGACCGTGCGCGGAATCATGCGGCGCAACAGCGGCTGCAAGTCGAGCACGAGCCGCGAGAGGTTCACGTACTCGCGGGTGGGCGTGGAGCGACGACTGAAGGTGAGCAACTGCCGTACCACATCGCGCGCGCGATCGCTGGCATCGAGGATCGCGCCCAGGTGCTCTTCGTTACTGCGCCCCTTTCGCAGCGCGCTCTTCGCGAGCTCGGCGTTGCCGCGGATGACACCGAGCAGGTTGTTGAAGTCGTGTGCGACGCCGGCGGCGAGTGTGCCGAGGGCTTCGAGCTTTTGCGCTTCGCGGATCTGCGCCTCGAACCACGCCTTCTCGGCCTTGGCCTGACGCGCCATGGTGAGATCGCGGATCACGAGATGTGTGAGCACGCGTCCGTCCAGCGGCACGTCGGTCACCGTGCATTGCACCGGGACGTCGGTCTCGCCGCAATGCACCGTGAATTCGTGCGACGACGTGGTCCGTATGTCGGCGCCGGGGGGAAGCGACAGCAGGTCGTCCAACAATCGATGCTGCAGCGCCTCGGGGGTCGACACGCCGAATAGGTCGGCCGCCATCGCGTTGGCGGTGACCACGTGGCCGTCGTCCACGAGTAACTGCGCGTCGATGGCACGATCGAAGATCGTACGAAACGTGCGCTCACTGTCGCGCAGCCGACGCTCGCGCTGCAGCCGTTGCGCTGCGTTGCCGCGAATGATATGCACCCACCGGCGGACAGCGGCGATCACCAGCAGGACCAACAGCACCACGCCGACACGACCCATGAATCGACTCACACGAATCCCGTGGCTGCGGCTCGCACGGCGTCATCCATCGGCGGGAACGTCGACTTTGTCGACTCGAGCGTTTCCACCAGCATTCGGGCAATGAGATGGTTGCGCACCGCCTTGTCGTCTGACGGAACCACGTACCATGGTGCCCACGGCGTGCTGCAGCGTTCCAGCATCTCGCGATATGCGTCGGTGAAGGCGTCCCACCGCTCGCGGTCTTTCAGATCGTCGATCCGGAATTTCCAGTTCTTCGTGGGATCTTCGAGCCTCGCCTTCAGGCGATCGTGCTGTTCCTCCCGCGAGACGTGCAGCATGCACTTGCGAATGATCACGCCGTTATCGGTGAGCATGCGTTCGAAGGTGTTGATATGGTCGTAGCGGGCGCGCCAGACCCCCTCGGGCACCAGCCCTCTCACCCGCACCGCGAGCACATCTTCGTAGTGGGACCGATTGAACACGCCCACCATACCGCGCGACGGCACGACCTGATGCACGCGCCAGAGCACGTCGTGACGCAATTCGAGCGGCGTGGGTGGACCGAACGCCGCCACCTGCACGCCGGTAGGATTGAAGGCGCCGTACACCGTCTTGATGACCCCGTCCTTGCCCGACGCATCGCGGCCCTGCAACACCAACAGCAAGGCGTGCCGTCCGTCGGCATGGAAGGCGGCCTGCAGCTCAGAGAGACGCGCCAGCAGCACGCCCGTGGCTGCCTCGAGCGCGGTCTTGTCGATCGGGACATCGAGGCGCGCCGCTTTGCTCCCCAGTTTGATCTTGTCGCTCGGATTGACCGGTGTCAGACGCAGGGAGGAGACGCCATTTGCCATCAGTCCGTCCCGACGATCGTGGCGGCCCGTCCCGTCATCTGCTGCACCGCGATCACGAAGGCGAGTTCTCGCGCCGGTGTGGGATCGTCGGCCTGGAACGCGGAGGGGACGAGGGTACGGAACCGCTCCACGGCCTGCGCACGTCGCTGGACGTCGTGCGGCGAGCCGTCGGGATCGGGAAACTCGATGCGGCCATGCACAACCACGCTGCGCCACTCGAACAGCGCGGTGATCTCGTCGACTTCGAAGGCGACCCACGGATGATGCGCCAGCACGTTGACCTTTGTGCCGTACTGCGTGCGCCCGTAGATGTGCCCGTTCGCATAGACGTAATGCATCGGCTCGATGTCCACGCGATCGCGAAAGCTGAAGGCGAGGCGGCCGACGTGCTGCGACGTGAGCAGCGCCTCGCATTCGGCCCGATCGAGCACATGCAGGTCAGGCTGGTTCATTGGGTATCCTCCGTCGGCTCGAACGGCTCCATGTGAATGAGCACTCCCATGGCCGCCGGCACCCGCTGCCGGATCGCGGTTTTCACCATGCCAGAGAGAATGTGCGCGTCATGGAGTGAAAGCACAGGGTCGGCTTGCACATGAATGTCGACATAGAACGCCGTGCCGGATTTCCGGATTTTGAGCTTCTCGATGGCCAGCACGCCGGGCGTGGCGAGCGCGGCGGCTGACACGGTGGCCAGCACCGCCGGTTCCGGGGCGCGATCCATCAGGTCGCGCAGCGCTGTGCGCAGCAGCAGGCTGCCGTTGATCACGATGACACCCGCCGCCACGAGGGCGGCCCAATCATCCGCCGGCTCCCAGCCCGGGCCACCGAGCAGGGCCATCGTGATGCCGATGAATGCTGCGCCTGACGTGATTGCGTCGGCGCGATGATGCCACGCGTCGGCGGCCACCACCACGCTGCCGGACAGGTCACTCACCGCCTTCACGCGCTTGGCGAGCAGCTCCTTGACCACGATGACCATCGCCAACACCAAGAGCGTCCACCAGGCCGGCGCGTGATGGGGCGTGCGAATCTCCGCGATCGCCTCGATGGCGATTCCGGTTGCGGCGCCGAGCATGAGGGCCGACACCGTCGCGGCGGCCAGCGCCTCCGCGCGCCCATACCCGAACGGATAGAGGTCGTCGGGGTCCTTGCTGGCAATCCGAAGCCCGCTCCAGACCACCAGTGATCCGATCATGTCGGTTGAACTCTCGACCGCGTCGGCCACCAAGGCGTACGAGTTTCCCAGCAGTCCGGCCACCAACTTGACCACGGCCAGCCCCGCATTGATCACCAAGCCGAGCTGCGCGAGGCGCTCGGGCTGGGGCATCTGGGGACGGGGCAACGGGTCCGAGCTCATCGATGTGGAAGCTAGTGAAGAACGGTGAAGGTGGCGCGTACCGAAGCCTGGGACGCACCTCACGGCGCGTGAAGCCCTTCGGCTTCGAAGAGAATACCGAGATGCTCCAGCAGGCGGTTCTCGATTTCCGCCTGCTGTATTGCGCTGCTCAGTCGGCCGATTTTCTCAAGCAATCGCAACTTTGAAATGGTGCGGATTTGCTGCGGCATCACGATGCTTTCGTGTGCCCCAGTGATGGTGCCGACAGGCAACAACACCTCGAACGGATAGGGCTTCCGCTTTTTCCCGTCACGCTTCGTGATTGAGAGAACAGTGACGACGGGCAACTGTGCGTTTACGCCATCATTGGACACGACTACCGCCGGTCGTCGCTCGCCACCCTGTTCGCTCCCCACATGCGGTTCCAGGTCGACCCAGAACAGATCCCAGCGTTCGACGTGGCCCGTGTATGCCATGGCCGTTTACCGAGCGTTCTCTGTACCGTCGGGCAACGCCACATCGAATGCACGAGTGGTGGCGTCCATGTCAGCCCGAAACGCCGCGTCTGCCGCCGCTTCCGCGTAGGCGGCGTACAGACGAAGGCGCCGACGCTCGCGCAGTGCGGCAATGACCGCCTCCTCAACAAACGCGTCCGAGCTGGGCGCCTCCCCGGCATCGACCAAGGTGCGAACCGCGTCAGTCACCCGAGCGTGTAGTCGCAACGTCACCTTTTTCAGCGGATCCGCTGCGGTCGACCGGCGCCGTTGCGGGGCCTGAACAACGAGTGCTTTGGGCATGGGTATGACCGGATTGGCCTCATGGGCGAACGCTGCGTAGAACGGACGAACCCTACACCGTGCGCAGCTTTTTTAAGGATGGCTAAATGTATGGCACATTGACATGCCTTGTCAAAAATGCCGTCGATTCCGTGCCGCCTATTCATGGGCACGATCAGTGACCTCGGGGCACGAGAACACCGAACCAGTAACCCATTGCGAAACAAGCGTTTACGAGACCCACACACGCGGGCGGGCCTCTCACCGAATGTTCGCACGGTGGCGGGAGCCGGAAACAGAACTCCGGCGGCCACCCATGTGCGCCTGCGGCACGTACGCAGTCTCGCGACCGCGGGGCGCCATGGGCCGTACTCGCGCGAGAAGCGCTCGTCGTAGAGCGTCTTCAGGCGCCGAGCATACGCCCACCGACCGCGCCGCCGGTCACCATTCCGTTGCCCGACGGGATGTTTCGACACAACGTCTGCGTGGCGCGGGCCTCACGGTGCTTGCTGCAAACGCTAGCGTTACATTGCGCGACGCATGAACGCCCCAGCCTCCGCCCCCTCCGCGCCCCCGGTCCCGGCCGCCACCAAGCCCGCGACGCTGTCGCACCGGCTGGAGTACGCCGGCACGCGGATCGCCGTGTTCGCACTCCGCCTCCTCGGCTGGCGCGGGGCGAGCTGGGTGGGTGGCCGGATCGGGCGCTTTGTGTACAGCCCGATCGGCATTCGTGCGGGCGTGGTGGAGCGGCAGATCGCGGCGGCGTTTCCGGACTTCTCGCGCGAGCGCGTGCTGGAGGTGTCCCGCCGCTCCTACGACAGTTTGGGACGCACGTCGATCGAGACGGCGGTGCTGCCGGGGACCTCGTCGCAGCACGTGCTGGACCGGGTGGAACGGGTGGAGGGGTGGGAGCTGGTGGAGGCGGCCATGGCCAAGGGCCACGGCCTGCTGATCGTGACCGGGCACCTGGGGAACTGGGAGTTTGGCGGCGCCTACTTCGCCGCGCGCGGTGTCCCGATCGATGTCGTGGCCCGCGGGATGGCGAACCCGATTTTCGACGCGTATCTCACCCGCACGCGGCGCGAGATCGGCATGGAAGTCATTCGCGACAAAGACGCCGTGCGCCGCACGCCGCGCTCGCTGCGCGACAACCGCGCCATCGCCTTCGTGAGCGATCACGATGCGCTGGGGCTGGCCAGCACGTTCGTGCCGTTCTTCGGCCGCCCGGCCAAGACGCCACGCGGCCCGGCCGTGTTTTCGCTGCGCTTCGACGTGCCCACGGTGTTCGTTGCCGTCGTGCGTCAGCCCAGCGGCCGCTACGCGATCCTGATCGAACCGGTGGAGGTCGAGCGCACGGGCGATCGCGAGGTGGACATCGACGCGATCGTGCTGCGCTACACGCAGATCCTCGAACGCCTCGTGCGCGCGTACCCCGAGCAGTACTTCTGGCAGCATCGGCGGTGGCGTCGTCAGCCGCCCGACACGCCCCCGCATCTGCGCGAGCCGTAGTGCGATGACGGCGGCCCGGATGTCAAAACGCGCGACCGGCTGGCGTGCCGTCGTGCGGCGCATTGCCCTGAGCGTGCTGTTCCTCATGGTGCTGCCAGTCCCGTTCATTCTGCTCTTCGCCGTGGTGCAGCCGCCGGTCACGTCGTTGATGCTGCAGCGCGTCGTCTCGCGTACGGTGAACGGCGATCGTCCCATCTGGCCGGCGCACACCACGGTGTCGCGCGCCGGGCTCTCGCCGAATTTGCGGCGGGCCGTGCTCGCGTCGGAAGACGACCGATTCTATCTCCACGTCGGCATCGACCTGGTGGAGATCAACAACGCGCTCGAGCGTCAGCGCCGTGGTGGGAAGCTGCGGGGTGCCTCCACCCTCACCCAACAGGTCGCCAAAAACCTGTTTCTGTGGAACGGGCGCTCTTTCGTGCGGAAAGGCCTCGAAGCCTACATCGCGCTGCTGCTCGAGCTCCTGTTGTCAAAGGAACGCATTCTCGATCTGTATCTCAATCTGGCCGAATGGGGCCCCAACGCGTTTGGCGCAGAAGCCGCCGCACGGCTGCATTTCAACAAAAGTGCCGCCAAACTCACGCGGGACGAGGCGGCACGACTGGCGGCCATCCTCCCGGCCCCGCGTCGATGGTCACCGAAGGGGTCCATCGCCACGCGTCGTGCGGCAACGATTTTGGTGCGCATGCAGTACGCCGCGCCGAGGAATGAATCGCCCGCCCCGGCAAGAAGGCGACGCAAGGCGTAGCACGTCGCTCCGAGGCCGCGCTGTTACGGCATCGTGTGCAGTCACGTGAGCTTTCCTTCACCACGTGCGCACGCTTGGTTCGTTGCGGCAACGCCGTTACACTGCTCTCACGGCAATCGATCGAGAGCTGCCCGTCTCCAATCATCACGCCTTCATGCCAACTCGCGCCCTCTGCATGCGTACCGATCACGTGTTCTCGCTCATCTTGGGCGCGGCCGTCGTCGTTGGCACGATGCTGTCGCCATCCGTCTCCGCCGCGCAGTCCGCGACCAAGCCCGCCACGGGTAAGCCCGCCAACGCCAAGGGCACGCGCACGAGTACGGAACAGAGCACGGCGACCGACAGCACGAAGAAAAAGGTGCGTGGTGCACTCGGTCCGCAGTCCGGCGATCGTCACCTCGCGTTCAAGGGGACGGGGAGCGATCTCGATACCCTCTGGCCCGTGAAAACGGCGCCCCCGTTGCCGGGATCCATCCTTCCCGCCAAGCGCGTGTTGGCCTACTACGGCAACCCGCTCTCGAAGCGCATGGGCATTCTCGGCGAATTCGAAACGAGCGACATGCTGGCCAAACTCGAGCGCGACGCCGCCGAGTGGACGCGCCTCGATCCGGCGCATCCGGTGCAGCCCGCGCTGCACCTCATCGCCATGGTCGCCAATCCCGATCCGGGACCCAGCGGCAAGTATCGCACGCGCATGGACAGCGCTCTGATCGAGAAAGTGTATGGATGGGCGAAATCGAAAAACGCGCTGCTCTTCGTCGATTTGCAAGTCGGCCAGAGCACGCTCGAGCAGGAGCTCCCGTGGATCGAGAAGTTCCTGATGCGCCCCGACGTGCACCTCGGCATTGACCCCGAGTTCTCGATGAAGGCGAGTGGCGGTGTGCCGGGTCGTCGCATCGGCACGTACGACGCCGCGGACATCAACTACGCGATTCGTTTTCTCGCGAACCTGGTCGACAAGTACAAGCTGCCGCCCAAAATGTTGGTGGTGCATCGCTTCACACCGAAGGGCGTGACCAACGCGAGAAACATCACGCTCGACCCCAAGGTGCAGGTCGTGATGCATATGGACGGATTCGGTGCACCGTCGCTGAAGCGCGACACGTACTATCGCGACATTAAACGGGAGCCGGTCCAGTTCACCGGCTGGAAGCAATTCACGAAGACGAAGAACGACAAACCCGCGACCAGTCGGGAAGAAATTTTGCGCCTGTGGCCTGCCCCGCTGTACATCCAAGTGCAGTAACGGGTGCGGCACGGCCCGCGGCGGACGATGGCCGTCCAGAGCCGCCCCGACCGACGGCAACAGCGCCGTCGGCGGGCTGCCCCTCGTTGGGTTACTGCTCCAGCACGCAGACGCAGGTGTTGGCGTTGCCGATGTCGATCCCGACGCTCGTCGTTCCCGGGGCCGCGTCGCGGGCCGCCATGAAGGCGTAGCCGAGGGCGGCGAGCGTGAGCGGCTCGGGGGCCACATTCACGGAGAGCGAGGAGCCGAACTCCTGCCGCACCGCGTCGACCATGGACGGATACAGCGCACCACCACCGGTGATGTAGAGGTCTTCGGAGCGGTCGAAGTCTTCGGGCGTCCACGCATTGGCCAGCGCCGGCGTGATGACGTTTTCCATGTACGCGTCGAGCGCCCGCTTGCGGTAATCGAGCAATGAGATGCGCTCGCGCCCGAGCGTGATGCGCCCCGAACGGAAGTGGGCATCGAACTGGTGCTCGGTGCGCAGTCCGATCGGCATGGTGCGCGCGACGTCATGCATCGCGCGTTCCACGGCATAGCGAATGCCGGGCAACGAGACGGACGATCGCTGCACGAGACCGGACGGCGTGGCGAGCGCGGCTTCGCAGGTACCGAAGCCGAGGCTGATCATGAAATGGCTGCCGGTGGCGCGGGTCGGGCCTTCGCGCAATGCGACGTCGCAGGCCGCGATCTCACTGATTACCGAGACATTCGAGACCTCGACGGGGAGGCGCTCCACCTGCGGGCCGCCGATCGGGCGGGCGTCAAAGCCGATCGGTTCGCAGCGTGTAAGCAGCGCGGTGGCAGCCTCCGCGTTGCTACGCACCGTCGCGGTGGGAAAGCCGGTGCCGACGGAGAGCGGCCCCGAACGCCCATGGCCGGCCACGAGCAGCGCGGCTTTCAGCAACAAGCGGTAGTCGCGCTGGTCGGGCGTCGCATTGACGATGCGTCCCGGAGAACGGCCCTCCGACAAGGCAATGTCTCCCACCAGCACCACCTGCCCTCGGTCGGTGAGGACCAGTTGCTCCACCAAGGATCCCTCACGAAGGTCCAGGGCTGGAGGGGCGGTTTCGACGACGCTCGGAAAGATATGGAAAGCAGCGTGCATGGTGGCGACGATGATTGGTGGTGAAAAACGAGAGCGGACTACCGGAAGCGAATCCCGTCGAACGGTAGATTGGATGAATTTACACCCGTCCGTGGGGCTGAAACAGCAGCACCGTTCGACTTCCGAGCCGCGCGGTCATTGTCGGTGCCCCTACCGACCCCTCTGCCGAAGCTCTTGGCGAGCCCCCGGCGGTTCCCGGATCCTTGCAGATCACCCGGCAACGCCACCTCCTGGAGCTTACCGGAATCCGGTTTCTCGGCCACGCGCTCGATCGAACTCGGCACGCGTTCCAAGACCACGAGCCGGAAGGCCAGCGGGTCGACCGGCTGCCCGTATTTCATGACCTCGTAATGCAAATGTGGCCCACTGGCAAATCCCGAGGACCCCGACTTCCCGATGATCATGCCGGGACGGAGCTGCTGCCCGACTCGCACGCGCGCCTCGCGCAGATGCGCATACCGGGTGCCCACGCCGCCGCCGTGATCCACCTCAACGAACAGCCCGAAGCCGAGACTGCGGGCGACCTTCACCACACGTCCCTGCATGACGGGGCGCACGAGCGTGCCCTCGGGGGCGGCAATATCGACGCCGTGATGCGGACGCCAGATGCGGAGCAGTGGGTGCAGACGGCTCGAGGTAAAGTGACTCGATACCCGCCCCACCATCGGCATGTCAGGGCGGCCCGTCTCGCTGCGCTGCAAGACGACCGTGCGCTTGACCCGCGACTCCAGGGCCACCTGAAACTGGGCGATGGAATCCGCCAGCGTCACGTTGCGGCTCCGCTCCATGAAGAGATCCGCCGTGCGCTCCGTAAGCTGGTCGAGCAAGTTGCGGCCGATGCCCACGGTGACGAAGAGCAGTGCGGCGAGCATAGCCAGCGCCCGGTGTCGCACCTGCCGGCGACGCCATGACAAGCGGTCCGCTTCACGCCGCATGCCAGCAGCACCTGCCGGGCTGGGCGCGCGTCCGGGCGGATCGCTCGGACGCCAGCAGGACGACGGTGAATCGAAGAGACGGACGGCGCCGCGGGGCTTCACCGGCAGCACGCGTGGCGAGGGCCAGCGCACTGACGGGGGAAGCGCCAACGGCACGGTCACCGGTTGGGTCATGGATCGAGTTCGAGGCGGTACGCACGCCCCGCTTGGGATTTCGCGACACCCGATGCAACGAGAACCGGTCCGGCCGACGGTGCCAGCGCGGGCGCATGATCGTCCACCTGACCGATTCTCATTGCGCCGATCACCCGGGCACCCTCGAGAAAAAGGCAGGTGCTCGCGTTTACCGAGCCGACCACGAGCCCGGTGGCATGCACTTCGCAACGGCTCTGCGCCTTTACGTCGCCGTGGATTTCACCGGCCACCACCACTTCCTTGGCCTCGATGAACCCTCGGACTCGCCCAGAGGTGGCGACATAGACGACGCCGCCACCCAAGATGTCGCCGTTCAACAGCCCTTCCACCAGCACGGCGTTACCGGCCGCTGCCGTCACGGAACCCGATACCTCGGTGCCGGCGCGGATCCACGACATGCGCTCCGCCTCGGAAGGCGGACGACCACGGCGAGACAATCGCGCGCGAAGCGTTCCAATCATAAGCGCAGCTCGCGTGGAAAATCTGGAAACCATGTCGGATGACTGGTGTGATTGGTAGGCGCGGACAGTCGCTCGCGCCATCTCCCGTTAAAATAACGAAGACGTTGCCAATCCGGTGCAAAGTGCGCGGTCCAATCCGCGCACCGTGCCACAAAGCCTCACATCCCGGCTCCAGCAGGATGAAGGGCTAAGTCCGTGAAAGCAATCCCCGCATGCTCGGTGAGGAGACGTTTCGACCGCGTCCCGCGTCACACATCGCCACACCACGCACCATCGGGGTGACACTGGACTGCGACTGGAGTTCCACCGCGTGCCCCGTTGGCCCGGAGCACCGTGAGCGCCCAGCCCCACCGAGCACCTACTGGTAAACCAGTTGACAAATCCAGCGCCCGCCCTCATTCTACTGAATAACCAGTACTGACTTCCCCGCAGCAACCGCCCGTATCATGACCGACGTCCATTTCCCCCCGCGCGAACTCGCTGTCATGAGCGTCCTCTGGCGACTCGGCTCCGCCACCGTGGCCGATGTCCGCGACGCGATGGACGAGGACCTCGCCTATACCTCTGTCCTCTCCGCCCTCCAGACGCTCGAGGACAAAGGCTATGTCCGCCACGAGCCGGAGGGTCGTGCCTATCGCTACTTCCCGGCGGTGGCTGCTGAACGCGCCGGGCGGAGTGCGCTGACCCGCATCAAGGACGCGATCTTTCAGGGGTCGGCCGAGCGGATGTTCACGCAACTCGTGTCGGATAAGCAGCTCTCGCGCGAGGAGCTCGAGCGCATGCGCTCGCTGCTCGACGAGCGGCTGGGTGACAACGCATGACGCCTGCCCTCATCGTCGGCTGGATGACGCAGGCGATCGTGGTGAGCGCTCTGCTTGCCCTTTCCGCCCTGTTGCTGCAGAAGCTCGCCGGTCGCGCCTTGCCGAACCGGCTCATCTGGAGCGGCGCCTTGTTCTCGTCGCTCGTACTCGTGCTGGTGGCGCCGCTACGCATGGCTCTATCACCGGCGAATGCGGTCCCTGAGATCGCGCTCGTCGGCGCGCCCCGCGCCGCGGCGCCCACGCCCGCCCCTGCCCTGTGGCGCGTGGCGCTGCACACCTGGTCGTCCAACGTCGATCGTGTGCTCACCGCGCCCGTGCAATGGAGCGCCGCCACCGTCGGTGGTGCACTCGATCGTGCCCCGGTCGCAGCGCGTGTGGCACTGACCGCCGTATGGCCCCTCTCCACGCTGCTCGTGCTGGCCGCCTTCGGTGTGAGCTACCGACGGCATCGTGCGGAGCTCTTGCACGCCGTGCAGCACGACATCGCAGGTGTGTCGGTGAGCGTGACCGAAGCGCTCGGCCCCGCCGTGATCGGCGTGCGTACACCGCGCATTGTGCTTCCGGCCTGGCTGCTGGAGCGCTCCGCCCACGAACAGCGGCTCGTGATC
>CAIUOO010000078.1 GCA_903900795.1 uncultured Gemmatimonadota bacterium
ATCGGCAAGAAGTGGAAGGCCAAACCCGACAGGTACTGGCGCGCGGCCTTCCCGCATCTCAAGCTCCTCTTCGGCGATCGACTCGTAGCAACGTCGTGATCCGATGCTCACGACTCATACACAGAATTCCTGACAGGCCCGTTGCGAGTGGCGATGTTGTGCGTCCCCCATTAGACGATCTTCATAGATCAGCCGTTTACGCCATCTTCGGATATGCAATTCTCCATCGTGATCCCCACGTTCCAACGGAAAGACGATCTCCGCGCCTGTCTGCGCGGCATCGCCCAGTTGGATTTCCCGCGTGAGGAGTTTGAGGTCATTGTCGTGGATGACGGCAGTCCCGAGGCCCCGACCGATGTGGTGAATGCGTACAAAGGTGACCTCGCGATCCAGATTGTGGTGGTCTCCCAGAACGGCGGTCCGGCACGCGCCCGGAACCTTGGCGCCCGGCATGCCATCGGGGAGTATCTCGTCCTGCTCGACGATGACTGTATTCCCGAACGCGAGTGGCTCACGTCGCTCGCTGCGCGACGCCGGGAATTCCCTGAGGCCTTGATCGGCGGCGTTCTTGTGAATGGCGCGCCCCACAGCGTCTGCGCCGAGGCCAGCCAGCAGCTTGGCGACTTTCTGTATCGGTACTACAACGCCGACATCGACAACGCTGGCTGGTTCATGTCCGCAAACCTCGCGTGCCCGAGGGCTGCCTTCCTTGCCATGGGCGGGTTCGACGCGAGTTTCCCACTTGCCGCCGCCGAAGACCGCGACTTCTGCGACCGCTGGCGAGAGGCCGGCATGCGACTGGTCATGGCGCCGCACGCCATGGTGCACCACATGCGCTCGATGACATTCCGTCCATTCTGGAAACAACACCGAACCTACGGGCGCGGCGCCCGACATCTGCACATCGCCCGCGCCAAGCGCCAAGTGGCCATCCCACGCTGCGAACCACTGGTGTTCTACATTCGACTTCTCTGTGCACCAGTCGCCCACTCACGCGGCATGCGGACGCCGCTTCTCGTCTTTCTCATGCTGGTGTCGCAAGTGGCTTATGCCAGCGGCTTCTACGCCGAGCGTGGGGGTCCACCGACGAGGCGATTACCAGAGAAGCGTGGTCTCAACGCGTGATCCCGCGGGGTGTTGGATCACTTGCGCGTCAGGCTTCTCGGTAAGACATAACCAAAACCAACTGATGTGCTGAAGCCCTTCGAGGTGATCTTCTGATCGGATACGAAAATCAGGCCGTCTCTCGTGATACCGCTCGTGGTGTAATTTTTTGATGGGTAGTGGTAGTAGTTTGCCTCACCAAACAAAAACACACCGCCCGATACAATTTGTTTGTACCCAGCGCCGAGAACGACGCCTTCCGCGATATGATCAGGAGTTTCGTCTGCATCGAAATCTATTTCTTCGGTACTGTTTGTATAGCCGATCTTGCCAAACACCAGCTTGTCCTTTTTCAGTGCGTACGCGGGCGAAAGGAAGACGTTGAAGTGGGACGTTTGAGCGTATGTCGAATACGATACATTTCCGGTCGAACTGATGATCTTTACCTTGTGAGGACTGGAAGCGATCGGCTCTTGTTCAAGCCCTATCCCCAGGAGAAACTTATCGGTAATGGCGGACATCGAACCGACGGCCCATGTGCCCGATACATCGAACGTACGTGGATAGATGGCGGTTCGAGCATATGTTCCGGCATACGGGCCGTTCTTCACTGTTAACGTGACATTGTCAGCTCTCGGTATGAAGAGTTCCATGACAACATCAGCAGAAGCGTAGAATCCACTGAAGGCCGATTGCGCAGATGCACTCGCGCTGGCGCATGCAAGAAGTGGAACGAGGAGGACTAGTTTTGACATGTCCAAAATTGCCGTGTGTGTAGAGCGATAAAAGCCGACGACCGTTTGATCGAGCGCGGGAAGTCTTCGCTGAAAAGACGGCTATGTCAACATCGTCGATGATTGGGTACATGGAAACGATGACGCCCAGTCGACGTGGATAGTCAACCGGGCGTTGTTGTGTGCGTGGCCTCGGTGGACACCCAGAACCGGCCACTCGGGGACACCTGAAAACCGGCCACCACGACCGATGCGCTGAGGCGTTGACGGCGGCGGTTGGGGCGGCTGGGCTGGTCGCCGCGGCGTATCGATGGGGCGTATCGATGGGGCGACGGGCGTGCGCCGCGAGACCGTCAGTGGCTATCGTAAGACGGGCGCGACGAGATCCATGTCGATGTCATGATCCGGCGACGTGTCCCCATCGAGCGCGGGATCGAGTCGTTGTTCCACGTTGGCCCGCGTCGCCCCACGCAACGGAGCGGCAGCCACGGGTGCGGCTGCCGCTCCGTGTCCCGCTATCGCAGGGGCGCGCTGAGTCGGATGAAGTACAGCACGACGCGATCGCGGAGCTTGGTCGCCGGAAGAATCTTCGACACGAAGTTACTCGCCCCGCCGTCGTTGACGCCAAAATCGTCGTCGTTGGAGACCACCAGCAGATCCTTCCCGATCAGCGTTACGCCTTCCAGCTTGTCGTGCGGATAGCCGCCGGGGAGCGTGAGCAGGTCAAACACCAGCGACTTCGACACGGGTGTGATGGCGTTCGACGCGCGCTCGGCTGGGGTCAACGCTTCGAGCACCTTCC
>CAIUOO010000079.1 GCA_903900795.1 uncultured Gemmatimonadota bacterium
ATCGGCAAGAAGTGGAAGGCCAAACCCGACAGGTACTGGCGCGCGGCCTTCCCGCATCTCAAGCTCCTCTTCGGCGATCGACTCGTAGCAACGTCGTGATCCGATGCTCACGACTCATACACAGAATTCCTGACAGGCCCACGGGAAGTGGTGCGGCGGGCGAGCCTGCTGCGCCACCATCATATGCTCGACACTGAGCACTGTCGTTGCTGAACGCTGACCACTATACCCAGTCTGATCCCTGAGCCTGACCGTCAGTACTCTGAGTACTGATCCGGCGCCGGGAGACGCTGGCGCCTCGCACGGCATGTGCCAGATTCCGCACATGACCTCCTCCCGCCGTTTCCTCATGGCGCTGCTCGGCGGCGCCTCGTTGCTCTCCACCGCCTGCGCCACCGGTGGCGCGCGGGCCGGCGTACCGACCGGCGCAGCCGCCGCAGCCCTGCGCGTGTACGACAGCAAGGCCAATCGCTTCATCCCGTTCGCGACACTGGCCGAGGCCGCGGCGAAGGCCGACTTCGTGTTCTTCGGCGAACAGCACGACGATCCTGCCACGCACGCCAGCGAACTCGGCGTGCTGGCGGCGCTCGGTGAGCGCCGGCCGAGCGTGGTGGTGACACTCGAAATGTTCGAGCGCGACGTGCAGCCGCTGGTGGATCAGTACCTCGCCGGCACGATTTCCGAAGCGAATTTCCTGGCCGGCGCGCGCCCATGGGATCGCTACACCACCGACTATCGTGCGCTGGTGGAACTAGCACGCGTGCGCGGCTGGCCGGTGGTCGCGGCCAATGTGCCGCGCCGGCTGGCGAGTGCGGTGAGCCGTCGTGGACTCGCGCTGCTGGACACTCTCAACGCGGCCGACCGTCGCTTCATGGCGAAAGAGAACCTCTGCCCGAAGGACGCCTACTACACAAAGTTCGCGCAGACCATGACCGGGCACAGCGCCGGGGGCGGACCGCCCACTGCGGCCGACGCCGCGGCGATGGCGCAGATGACCGACAAGTTCTACGAAGCGCAGTGTGTGAAGGACGAAGCGATGGGCGAAGCCATCGTGAACGCGTGGCGCGCGGCACCCAAGGGCGCGATCGTGTTTCAGGTGGACGGCGCCTTTCACAGCGATGCGGGACTCGGCACCGTCGAACGCGCCCGGCGTCGCGCACCAGAAGCAAAGAGCGTGGTGCTCAGCGCGGTGCCGATCGCCGACTTGTCGAAGGCGAACGGCAAGGAGCACGCCGACAAGGGCGACTACATCCTCTTTACGCGCGCCCCGAAGTAACGCGGCCGCTCGCGTTCACTTACGCCGCGCTGTAGCTGCGGTCGACTAAGAACGCGCGCACCTTCTCCGGGTTCCGTTCCACTTCCACGGAGCCCGGACGCAGGCCGGTGCGAATGAGCACCCCGCTGCCGTCGCTGGCGGCGATCACGAAGGCATCGGTGGTCACGCACACCACCTCGGCCGTGTCGCTGAGCTGCCCCGGATGCCCCGAGAAGTGCATGACCGCGTTGTCCGACATGCCCTCGGCCCGCACCGTTCCCTGCGGCTCGCTCCACGTGACACCGGTGAAGAGCACGATGTCGTTGTTACCGTTGGCGAACGCCTCGACCGGCACCCCGTACATGCCGTCGGCGCTCTGCACTTCGGCTTCCAGTCGATAGGCGTCGAATAACGATTCGACATCGGCCGTGTCGCTCTGAATGCGCACCGCGCGCTGATCCTGCAGCACGACGGTGATGGAATGCTCGGCCACCACCATGCCGCGCCACGCGCCACGCAACTGGCGGAGC
>CAIUOO010000080.1 GCA_903900795.1 uncultured Gemmatimonadota bacterium
ATGGCGGAGTACTACCTGGTGAAGATGGGGCAGGTGTTTTTCTGAACGACACACGGTGAGTTATGAGTTCTGAGTGAAAGTGACGAGTCATGAGTCACCCGAACTCACAACCCCCAACTTTTACTCACAACTCGAAGCTCACATGCATCGCGCCCTCCGCACCATCCTCACCGCTCTCGCCCTCTTCGCCACCCCCGCCCTCGCCCAGGACCTCGGCATCGCGGTCGGCGAAATCGCCCCCACCGGCCCCCTCGAGACCCTCGACGGTAAAACCGTCGATCTCTCTGCCTACCTCGGCAAAACCCCGGTCGTGATCGAGTTCTGGGCCACCTGGTGCGGCAGCTGCAAGCAGCTCGAGCCCGCCATGCGCGCCGCCATGACCAAGCACGGGGCGCAGGTGAAGTTCGTGACCGTTGCCGTCTCGGTGAATCAGTCGATCGAGCGCGTGAAGGGATGGCAGAAGGCCAACAAGCTCGGCGGCGAGTTGTTGTATGACAAAAAGGGGACCGTGAGCGGCGCCTACGACGTGCCGGCCACCAGCTATGTCGTGGTGATCGACAAGACGGGGAAAATCGTATACACCGGTGTCGGTGGCACGCAGAATCTCGACGCGGCGATCAAGAAGGCGCTCTAGACAGTCCCCTACAGCAGCGACACGTAGTGCGGCTGGAACATCGCGTCCGTTACGGCGGCCGCGATGTCGGCCGGCCGATCGACCCGCGCCAACCCGCTGTCGAAGGCCAAGGTGGCCACATCGATCGCGATGGCCCGTGACACTTCACGAATGCGCGACAGGCTGGGATAAATGCGTCCCATCGCCAGATCGTCCTCGGTCACCAGCGAGGCCAGTGTACGCGCGGCGGTGGCGAACATCGATTCCGTGACGCGCGTCGACGCACTCACGATGACGCCGAGGCCTACGCCCGGGAAGATGTAGGCATTATTGCCCTGCCCCGGCACGTGCGTCTTGCCCTTGTACGTCACGGGCGCGAACGGACTGCCGCTGGCGAAGATGGCGCGTCCGTCGGTGGCCGAATAGGCTTGCAGCGCCGTGCACTCGGCCTTCGACGTGGGATTGGACAGCGCGAGCACGATCGGCCGCGCATGCTCCCGTGCCATCGCCTCGAGGACGTCCTTGGTGAACGTGTTGGGCGTTCCCGACACGCCAATGATCGCGTGCGGCTTGAGCGACTCCACCGCCTCCAGCAGCGTGCTCACCGGCGCGTGCGCGTGCGCATACGGCTTCTTGTGCTCCGCCAGATCGGTGCGCGAGTGCTCCACCAATCCCTTCGAGTCCACAAACCAGCAGTGCCGGCGGGCCTCGTCCAGCGACAGCCCTTCCGAGCAGAGCGCTTCGACCACCAGATCACCAATGCCGATACCGGCCTCGCCCGCGCCAAGAAACAGCAGGCGCATGTCGCGCAGCGGCGTGCCGCTGATGCGGGCCGCCGAGTAGAGCCCGGCCAGCGCTACCGACGCCGTGCCTTGAATGTCGTCGTTGAACGTGCAGATCCGATCGCGCCACCGTTCGAGTAGCGAGAACGCGTTGTGATTGCCGAAGTCCTCGAACTGCAGACACGCCATCGGGAAGCGCGCCTGCACCGCCTCGACGAATTCATCCAGCAGTTCGTCGTACTCGGCGCCGCGCAACCGCGGCTGACGCAGCCCCATGTAGGAATGGCTCTCGCGCAGCGCCGTATTGTTCGTACCGACGTCGATCGTGATCGGCAGGCACTCATTGGGCGACACGCCCGCGCACGCCGTATACAACGTGAGCTTCCCGATCGGGATGCCCATGCCGTTGGCCCCGAGATCGCCCAAGCCGAGAATGCGCTCGCCATCGGTCACGACGATCATGCGGACATCGTCCTGCGGCCAGTTGGCGAGGACCTCCGCCACGTGTCCCTTGTCGGCGGCCGTGATGTACATCCCGCGACTGCGACGGAAAATGCGACCGAACTCCTCGCACGCCTGACCGACCGTGGGCGTGTACAGCACCGGCATCAGCTCTTCGAGGTGATCCATCACCAAGCGGTAAAAGAGCGTGACGTTCCGATCGTGCAGGGCCACCAGATACGCGTACTGCTCCAGCGGCGACGGCTTCGAGCGCACACCCGGCAGGATGCGCGCGAGCTGTTCGTCCTGCGACATCACGCGCGGCGGTAGCAGCCCGCGCAATCCGAACGCATCGCGCTCGGCATCAGTGAACGCGGTCCCCTTGTTCAGAACGGGATCGTGCAGCAGGTCGGAACCACGTTTGGGTTGGAGCGGGGTCGTCACGGCTTCTCCGGAGAGCGGATCTGGGCAGTGCATTGGATTTCCACGCGCGCGGCGGGACGCGGGAGGGCGGTCACGGCGACCGTCACGCACGCTGAGGAATCGGCGTGACGGTACTGCTATATAAACCATTCAACACGAAAGC
>CAIUOO010000081.1 GCA_903900795.1 uncultured Gemmatimonadota bacterium
CATGGAAGTGATTCGCATTGCCGGCTACACGATCGAGGAAAAGGTCGAGATCGCGCAGCGATATCTCATGCCGCGCCTGCTCGAAGATCACGGTCTCACCACCGACGACCTTCACGTGCCCGAGGCCACGCTGGGTTTCATCACCAGCCGCTACTCGCGTGAAGCCGGGCTGCGCACCTTCGAACGCTCGCTGGCGTCGCTGCTGCGCAAGCGCGCCCGGGCCAAGGCCGACGGCGACATGAGCGCGTGGGAGATCGGCATCGAACGGACCGAAGAGATCCTTGGCACGCCGCGCTTTTCCATGGAAGAAGCCGAGATGGAGCCCGAGATCGGCGCCGTGACCGGCCTCGCCTGGACCAGCACCGGTGGCGATATCATGACCATCGAAGCGCTGCGCATGCCCGGCAGCGGCAAACTCACCGTCACCGGTCAGCTCGGCGACGTGATGCGCGAATCCGTTGATGCGGCGTATTCGTTCGTCCGTTCGCGCGCCACGACACTCGGCATCGACGACAGCGAGTTCCGCGAGTCCGACATGCACCTGCACTTCCCGGCCGGCTCCATTCCCAAAGACGGCCCGTCGGCCGGCATCGCCGTCACTCTGGCGCTGGCCAGCGCGCTGTCGCGTCGTCCCGTGCGCCGCGATCTCGCCCTCACCGGCGAGGTCACGCTGCGCGGGCGCGTGCTCGAAATCGGTGGCGTGAAGGAGAAAGTGCTGGCAGCGTATCGCGCAGGTCTCCGTGAAGTGATCATGCCGAAGGGCAACGAAAAGGACGTACGCGACGTGCCGCAGGAAGTGCGCGACAAGATGGCATTCACCTTCGCCGCCACCATGGACGAAGTCCTGCATCTCGCCCTCTTGCCGCACGCGGACACGCATCCGGCCGATGCGATGCCGTTGAATCCCGGCAGTACGGTGGTCCCGAGCGACCGCCCGGTGGCAACGGCGGTCGATCCCTGGTAACGCGCCGTCCCTAGCGGTTCAGCATCAGCCCAACCGAGTACAGAATCAGCCCCACCAGTCCGCCCACGATGGTGCCGTTGATTCGGATGAACTGCAGATCGCGACCGATCTGCAGTTCTATTTTGCGGGAGGTCGCATCGGCATCCCATGCCGCCACGGTCGCCGAAATCAACTTCGCGACTTCCTCGCGGGCCTGCTCCACCGAGTACGACACGATCTCCACGATCCAGCCATTCACCTTGGCCGACAGCACCGGATCCTCGAGCACTTTGTGCCCGAGCCCGGCCAGCCACTGTTCGAGCTGATCCGGCTCCGGCTCCGCATCGTCGGCGCGCCGCTCGGCGTAATGGGCGATCTTCTCTTTCACATCGCCCCACACCTCGCGCGCGAAGTCCGCCACACCGGGGTGAGCCAGGACATCGAGCTTGATCTGCTCGAAGCGCGCGATGGTCTCGGGGTTCTCGCGCAACGAACTGACGAAACGGTCTACCGCCTCGTCGTAGCGCTGCCGCAGCGGGTGATCGGGGTCGGCCGCCACCGCCACGAGCGTCTTCTCCACGCCACTCACAATCTTGTCGCCCACGCGACTGTCCACGGCACCCGGTACCCACCAGGGGCTCTCCGCCTTCACCCTCTCGCGGATCATCGCCTCGTTCTCGTACAGGAACTTGGCCGCCAGTCGCAGGGCGTCGTCCAACAGGGCCTGATGCCGTCCACCGCTGGTCATCAGCTCAAAAAGGCGCGCCATGAGGGGAGCCGCCTGCATGCGTCGCAACCGCGACACGATGCTGCGATCGACCATCGCTTGCACATCGTCGTCGTGCATCACGCTCACCGCACCCGACAGCCCGTGCGCCGCGTGACGCGCCAGTCGCCGACTGTTCTCCGGCCGGGCCAACCACTGCGCCGCGCGGTCACCGAGCTGCATCGCCGCGATCTTGCCGGCGACCACGTCGCGCGTGAGGAAGTTGCGCTGCACGAAGTTGCCGAG
>CAIUOO010000082.1 GCA_903900795.1 uncultured Gemmatimonadota bacterium
CCCATGAAGAATGCGGTCATGACGGACAGCGTGACGGCGCTGGTGACCTGGCCGGTTGACGTGTGGTTCGGTGGCCGGCGCAGTGTCACGGCCGACCTTGTCTTCGGCGGCCGCAAAATCGAACGGATCACCCTCGACCCGGCGCGGCGTTTCCCCGACCGCAGTCCAGCCGACAACCAGTGGCCGGCTCCAGCGCCAGCGGTCGTTCCCCCCGCGAAGTAGCTGTCATTCACGTCCATGGCAACGGCCAGAACACGGATGCCACCGAGGTCACGGAACCAACACGGATAAGCGAACGGCGCTCTCGGCTTATCCGTGTTGGTTCGGTGTGATCCGCGATCTCCGTGTTCTGGCTGTTGCTGTTCCGTGAGTGTCACCTATCGGGCCTCCTGTCGCCGCGCCGAGAAACGGGTAGCTTCGGTTCATGACCCGACACGCCCAGTTCGCCACGGCCCTGCTGCTCGCCGCGACGTCCACCGCGACGTCCGCCGCGACGCTCTCCGCCCAGCCGGCCCGGCGGCCGTTCCGGATTGAAGAAGCGACCATCGCGCAGATCCACGCCGCCTTCAAGGCGAAGACACTCACCTGCCGCGCGCTCACGAAAGCGTATCTCGCTCGCATCGAGGCCCTCGACAAGCGAGGCCCGGCGATCAACGCGATTATTCTGGTGAATCCGCAGGCTCTCGCCGTGGCCGATTCGCTCGACACGCGCTATGCCACCGGCGGTCCCACGGGACCGCTGCATTGCATCCCGATGATCGTGAAGGACAACTTCGAGACCGTTGGCCTGCAGACCACGGGTGGTTCGTTGGCCCTTGAAGGGTGGACGCCGCTGCAGGATGCGACCATGGTGCGGCAGATCAAAAACGCCGGCGCCATCGTGCTGGCGAAATCGAATCTCGCCGAGTGGGCGTTCACGCCGTACGAAACCGTCAGTTCGATTCTCCCCGGCTATTCGCACAATCCCTACGCGCTCGATCGGGTCACCGCCGGCTCGAGCGGCGGCACCGCCGCCGCCGTCGCTGCGAGCTTCGGCGCCGTTGGACTCGGCACGGATACCGGCAATTCCATTCGTGGTCCGTCCGCGCATCAGGCACTCGTCGGCATTCGGTCCACCATGGGCCTCACGTCACGCGCCGGCGTCATCCCACTCAACGCGTCGGCCGACGTGGCTGGTCCCATGGCCCGCACCGTGGCCGATGCGGTGGCCGTGTTCGATGTGGTGGTGGGCACTGATCCCGCCGATTCGGTCACCGCGTCGGCCGACGCCAATCGCAGCGCGTCGTACGCCCGCTTTCTCGTGCGCGGTGCACTCAAGGGGGCGCGCATCGGCATTCTGCGGCAGGCGTACGAACGTCCCACGCTCGATCGTGAAGTGCAGCGCGTGTTCGAACGAGCCGTGGCCGACCTGCGGGCACAGGGGGCCGTGATCGTCGAGGCGCGCGTTGACTCGCTCGACGCCATTCAGCGTCGGCAGCAGGGCGGCTGCAATCGGTTCAAGCCCGATCTCGAGCGCTACTTCGCCGCGCGCGGTTCGAATGCGCCGGTGAAAACCATCGACGAGGTGCTGCGCAGCCGAAAGTTCCATCCCACCGTCGAACAGCGCCTGCGCGACGCCGCGCAGTCTACCGAGATGCCCGAGGCCAGCGCCGGCTGTCAGAGCCGTGAGCGCGTGCGCAGTGCGCTCCGCGACGCCGTGCAACAGATGATGGATTCGCTCAAGATCGACGCCGCGATCTATCCCACGTGGAGCAACCCGCCCCGCCTGATCGGCGATCTGAACACGCCGCATGGCGACAACAGTCAACTGTTCTCGCCGAGCACCGGCTTCCCGGCCATCACCGTGCCCATGGGCTACACCCGCGACAATCGCCTGCCCGCCGGCATCAGTTTCCTCGGGCGCCCGTGGAGCGAAGGACGGCTCATTCAGCTCGTGTACGACTACGAACAGACCACCAAACATCGTCGCGCCCCCGTGTTGTCGGCACGCTGATCACGTTCACGCAACAGCAACAGCAAAAAACAAAAGCCAGAACACGGAGACCACGGATTGCACCGAAGCAACACAGATAAGCAACAAGCGCTGTTCATCTTATCCGTGTTGGTTCCGTGCAATCCGTGGTCTCCGTGTTCTGGCTGACGGCTCATTCAGCTCGTGTACGACGACGAGCAGACCACCATGCATCGTCGCGCGCCCGTGTTGACGGCAGGCTGATCACGTTCACGCAACGGCAAAAAGCCACCGCAAAAAGCAACAGCAAAAAGCAACAGCCAGAACACGGAGACCACGGATTGCACCGAACCAACACAGATAAGATGAAAAGCGCTTTTTGCTTATCCGTGTTGGTTCAGTGAGATCGGTGGTCTCCGTGTTCTGGCTGTTGCCGTTGCCGTTGCCGTTTGTTGCCGTTGCCGTTTGTTGCCGTTGCCGTTAGCTGCTGTAGTACGACGCGTTCTCGTCCACGTAGCCCTTGGTAAGGTCGCAGCCGTACGCCACCGCCTCGCCGTCGCCAACGCCCAGCGATACCGACAAGTCGACGACCTCGCGCGAGAGCGTCTCACGCACTACCGCATCGTCGAAGGCCAGTCGCTCGCCATGGCCCACGACCTGAAAGCCGTTAATCCAAGCATCCGTCGTGGCCGGCTGGATCGTGCAGTCGAAGCACTTGCCCACGGCCATCAGCAGCCGCCCCACGTTCGGGTCCGCGCCGTGCACCATCGTTTTCACCAGCGGTGAATTCAGGATCGACTTGGCAACGACATGCGCCTCGGATGCATTGAGCGCACCGCGGACCGTCACGCGCACCAGATGCTCGGCGCCCTCGCCGTCACGCGCCAGAATTTCCGTCATGCGCCGGCAGCCAGCCGTCAGCACCGAGAGGAATTCCGCTTCGTCAACCGGACCGGCCAATCCGTTCGCCAGGATCGCACAGGTGTCCGACGTGCTGGTGTCGGTGTCGACCGACAGCATGTTGAACGTCGGGGCCACCGCCGCGCGCAGCAGTCGGTCGAGCGTCGGGGCAGCTACCGCCGCGTCGGTGAAGATGTAGGATAGCATCGTGGCCATGTTCGGCTCGATCATCCCCGACCCTTTCGCCACCCACGTAATCGTGGCGTTGCCGATCGAGGCCGACAGCGCTTTCGGGTGCGTGTCCGTCGTCATGATGCCCTCGGCGCCGAGCATCGGATCGTCCTGCAGGTCGGACGACATGCCGATCACGCCCGACTCGATCTTCTCGATCGGCAGCTGCACGCCAATGACGCCGGTCGAGCTCACGAGCACGCGCTCGGGCGCGGTTCCCAGCTCGGCCGCCGCCGCCACGGCCATCCGCCGCGCGTGCTCGACGCCACGGGTGCCCGTCGCGACGTTGCTCACTTTGCTGTTCGCGATGATCGCCCGCAGCACACCGCCCTTGATCGTCTCGCGGCCGAGAATGATCGGCGCGCCGGGAAAATGATTGCGGGTAAACACGGCCGCCGCGGTGGCGTCGACCTCGCTGGCAAACAATGTCAGATCGCGCGCCGACGGCTTGAGGCCGACATTGCGGCTGGCGCAGCGAAAGCCGCGCGGAAACACGGGCGTCGCGTGAAAAGTGATGGCAGAAGACATGCTGAAAGCTACAATCATTTTAGGGTACGACGTAGCCAGCACCTCGGGACCCGCCCTTTCCCTTCGCTTCGCGTCCGCATGTCCCTCTGCCTTGTGTCTCACCCGCGCAGCACGACCTCGGGCAGATGTGGTTCCCGATGATCGTGGGAAGTAACGAGCGGTCGTACATGTGGCAGGCCGAAGGCTTCAACACGTTCATCAACACCTTATCAATCCCGATCGCATCAATCCGGCCGGCGGACTTTTCCCGCACCATGGAGAACGTCAGCGGCCGTCGACTCGACTGGTTCTGGCGTCAGTGGTTCGTGGAGAATGCCCGCTTCGACCAGAGCGTCGACAGCGTGCTCACAGCGTGCTCACGCGGACGCAGGGCGACGCGATGTTCGTGGGCGTGTTGTACGGCAATCGCGAGCGCGAGGTGTTGCCGGTACGCGCGCATTTTAAGTTCCGTGACGGCACCACGCAGGAGTACGTGTATCCCGCCGAAGCGTGGAGCACGAACTCGCGCCAGTATGCGAGTGAGTATGGGCGTGCGTGTGCGCGTGAGTCTGCGTTCGTGAACAAAGCGCTCGTGCACATCGCGTTGGATCCTGAACACCGGCTGCTCGATGTGGACCGGAAGAACAACAGTTGGGGGGCGAAACGTGTGGTGCCGTGACGGATTCCTTCCGTTGGCGGACGCTCGCTTTAACTTCTGTTTGTTGAGCCGTTGTAAAGTGGTGGTGAAATAGTTATTTGGCGGGCTAGACTGTTATCATGCTGGGACGGGACGAGTGGTCGAGTTCGGTGTGCCATCTGGAATGTGGTTAACCTCTCGGAACGGGCCGGTCCATCGCGGCCCGCACGCTCCCTCACCTCACGAGTTCCGGTGCCAACCCAGCTCACACTCCGTCCTTTTGACGTCGCCGTGGCCCTCCGTTTGCTGTTGGTGCCGGAGGACCGATACGAGCCGTTGGCCAATGCCTTGGCGACCAGTACCAGCGCCGCGCACCGGTCCGTTGCCCGATTGCAGCACGCCGGGCTCTGCGAGCCGTCGAGCCGGACGGTCAATCGGTCGGCATGCCGGGAGTTTCTGGTGCACGGCGTGCGCTATGCCTTCCCACCGGTGCGCGGTCCAGAGCGGCTCGGCCTGCCGACCGCGGGTTCGCATCCGGAACTCTCCCCACTGTTCGTCAACGGGTCGGCGATGAAGGCGCTGGTGTGGCCGATGGAGGGGGGAGTGGTGCGCGGTGAAGCGCTGGTGCCGCTGTTCAGTGGCGTCACCAAGGTGGCCAGCCGCGATACCCGGCTCCACCACCTGCTCGCCTGCGTCGACGTGTTGCGCGTCGGCAGCGAGGCGCAGCGCACCGTGGTGGCAGACCTCTTGGCCCAGCGGCTGTTCGCGGCCTGAGCTCGCGAAGCCCCAATTGCATTGAATCAATTCACACAGTCGACTGACAGCGGCAACACACAGAAACGGAATCCCGGTGCCGAGACGTGCAGCGACGGGGCAGGGCAACACACCCTGCGCCGAGACGCTAGGCGGAGTGCGTCAGTTCAGCGTCATTCGTCTTGTCCCGCCTTCGGTAGCCCAGCCGCGCTCCATGCCGCGAACCCGCCGACGATGTTCACGGCGTCGGTACGGCCGAGTCGGTGCAGGAGGCTGGTGGCCACCGCCGATCGTACGCCCGACTGGCAGTGCACGAGCAGCGGCGCGGCGGCAAGTTCGTTCACGCGTTGGCGTAGGTCGCCCAGCGGGACGTGCACAGCCCCGCCAATGTGGCCGGCATCCCATTCTGTGCGGCCACGTACGTCGACAATCGTCATGGTGGTCCCGTCCGCCCGTTGCGATGCCACGTCGGTGACCGATATCTGCGGAACGGTCTGCAGGACGTGCCCGGCCTCGCGCCACGCGTGCAGCACCTCGCTCGCATCAACCCAGCCGACAATCCGGTCGAAGCCGATGCGCGACAGATCGCGGACGGCCCACCGGATGGCATCGTCCTCCCCGTCCGACATCAGTACCACCTCGTCAGCGACGGGAATGATCGAACCCGCCCACGTGCTGAAGCTCTTCGAGTAGGGCAGCGACACGCTGCTCACAAGGAACCCGTCGGCGAATTGGCGCGCCGGTCGCAGGTCGAGCACCCAGCGGGAACGCGTCGAGAGGTTGGCAAGGACGTCTGCCGCCGCCAACCGTCGGGCCACCGGCATCTGCCCAAGCACCGGCGGGCCATCACGATTGATGCGCTTCATCGACGCGAAGTATCGTGGTGGCTCGGGCTGCCCTTCGAGCACCGCGGCGACAAACCTGGCCTCGTCGGTCTCGGCTACTCCCCAGTTCGAGCGCTTCTCGTAGCCAACGGTGGACGACGGCACCGCCCCCAACGCCTTTCCGCAGGCGGAGCCAGCGCCGTGTCCGGGCCACACCTGCAAGTGGTCCGGAAGCGCCCGAAATCGCGCGAGCGACCGAAACAGCGTTCGGGCTCCCGCTTCCATCGTGTCGGAGAGTCCGGCCGCCCGTTCCAGCAGATCGGGGCGCCCCACGTCTCCGACGAACACGAAATCGCCGGTCAGTATACCCATGGGGCCAGCGCCGCGTGGCCGGTCGGTCACCACGAACGACAGGTGCTCGGGCGTGTGTCCGGGCGTATGGAGCACGTCGAGCTGAATGTTGCCCACCATGATGCGGTCACCGTCGTGCAGGAGCACCGCCTCGTCCTGCGTGGCGAACGCGTACTGCCAATCGGGGCCGCCCTCCGCCGAGAGATACAGGCGCGCGCCCGCTGCGGCGCTGAGTTCACGGGCGCCGGACACGAAGTCGGCGTGAATATGCGTTTCGGTGACGTGCGTTATGCGCAGCCCCTCCGCGCGCGCCACCTCGAGATACGGCGCGGGATCGCGCAGCGGATCGATCACGATGGCTTCGCCGGTGGCCTGGCATCCGATCACGTAGCTCGCCTGAGCGAGCGCCCGATCATACAGTTCGTGGAAGAACATTCTCTTAATATACGGGGCACTGGGCTGGCGTGTCCGGTCGTCAGGCACGCCGGTGTGCCGCCCGCTTCACCAGCGCGTTGCGACGTGGCGTGAACTCGAAGGGCGCGGTATGCGGCTTCCGATTCACCGTCGCAGGCGATAGATCGGAGCGTGCTTACCGAACAGCTCTTTTCTCGTGCGCGCCGGATCGGCCGGCGCGCACCCGTCGCCGCGCTTGGCGTTGTGGCTCTGGCGCTGGCCGCCGCGCCGGCACACACGCAACAGCAACCGCGGCAGCGCACGCGCGCCGACAGTGCGGCGGCCGTCGACAGCGCCGGTGCACGCCCACGGGGGGCGCAGGCGTTGCAGGGCGTCCGGGTGACCGTCACGCGTGACGCCGCCCGCTCACCGCTCGAACTGCCCTTCGCCTGGTCGCGCGCTACGATCGACGACCGCCCGGCGCTGCGGCGGAGCGGTGTCGGCGATCTGCTGCTGGGCGTGCCCGGGGTGCAAGTCCAGGATCGCGCCAACCCGTCGCAGGACCCACGGATCGCCATTCGCGGCTTCGGCGCGCGCTCGGCGTTCGGGGTGCGCGGCGTGCGCGTGCTGCGCGATGGGATGCCGCTCACGCTGCCCGATGGGCAGACGCCGCTCGACTGGCTCGACCTCGAGTCGGTCGGTCGGGTGGACGTGATCCGCGGCACGGCGGCCGCGCTGTACGGCAACGCGGCCGGTGGGGTCATCGATTTCCGGTCGCGTGCACCGGCGGCGCGTCCGTTCGCGGTCGACGCCCGCGTGTGGGATGGCGGTGGCTTGCAGCGCGGCTCCGTGCTCGTGTCCGGCAGCCGGCGCGACACGACTGGCGTGGTGCAGGGTGGTGGATGGCTCGGCTCCGTCACGCGGACCACGGGCGACGGTCCGCGGCAGTGGTCGCACCTCGACGCCACCAGTGCGTTCGCCCGTGCCCTCGCCACGGTGGCTGGCACGCGACTCGAAGTCCAAGGCACCCGGTACGACACGCCACGCGCCGAAAATACCGGGGCGCTCACGGCGGCTGAGCTGGCGCGCAATCCGCGGTTGCCCGATTCGTTGAACATCACGCGTCGCTCCCGGAAAGCGGTGGAGCACTCACAGCTCTCGCTGCTGGCGGCGCGCGGCGACGG
>CAIUOO010000083.1 GCA_903900795.1 uncultured Gemmatimonadota bacterium
CTTGCCGGTTCGAAACGATCCCGAACCGGTAAAACCCGTTACCGGGCGTCGATCAGGAGATCGGTTGCCCAGGACGAACCGGCAAAGGAACTATGACTAGACAAATGATCACCTCCTCGAAATAGGGTGGGACTTCGGGCAGACTGCCACCGAGATCCTACGGGTGCTTCCCAAGCCGCTTGGAGACCGGGGAAGCGCGGTTTTTGCACGGTCGCTCCTCCGTGCAGCCACCATCCTATGGCCTTAAAGGCTCCGTGGCAAGCGAGAAATGCGCCGTCTATCACAGATCGGTACTTTTCGGTTACATCGTTCCGCGCTGGACTCCCCGGATTTCCCACCTCGAGCACCGCCATGGTCAGACCGACCTCCTGCAGCTCCCTGTCCCGCCGTGCGGCCACGCTGGCCGCCCTCGCCTTCGCCGCCCCCACCGTGATCCTGGCGCAGCAAGCACCGGCCGCGACCAAGCTCCCCGCGGGCCCGCGCGCGATGATGCTGGCCGACTGGTATCGCGTCGTGAACGTGAGCAGTCCGGCCGTGTCACCCGATGGCAAGCGGGTGGCCATGACGGTCACCAAGGCCGTCGAAGCCGAGAACAAGCGGCACAACGAGATCTGGGTGGTGAACACCGCCGGCGGCGAGCCGCAGCGGTGGACGTCGCCGAGCACGGAAAGCAGCAATCCGCGCTGGTCGCCCGACGGCAAGTACCTGTTCTTCACCTCGCCGCGCGCGGGCGGGCAGGGAAGCACGTGGGCCATTCGCCTCGATCAGCCCAGCGGCGAAGCGACCCAGATCGCCACGTACGCCAACGGCTCGATGCCGGCCGACGGCTCGTTCGCGGTGTTCACGGAGCCGGCCCGTCGAGACACCACGGCGCGAAACGGTGCCAATCCGTTTGCCCGCATGCAACCGATGGCGAAGCCCACGTATGACGCGATTACCCGGCCCGCCGAGCCGGCCCGCTTCGACGGACGTCATGTGACCGACATGTCGTACAAGGTGAACGGCGTGGGCTTCGTCCCAGGCCGTGCCGAGGCGCGTGGCTGGCGGCCGGCGCAACTGTGGCGGCAGACGGTGGGCGACACCGCCAAGCAGCAGCTCACGACCGCGCTCTACTCGCACCGCTCGCCCGAAGTCTCGCCCGATGGCAAGTGGATCGCGTTCGTGGCCGACGCGCGACTGCGCCCGGATTCGGTGGTCGATCTCGAGCGTGACTCGCTGGCCAAGCTGCCGTACAACAAGGCCCGCGATGACGCCGACCGAAACGACACCGATCTCTACGTCGTCGCCAGCACCGGCGGCACGCCGCGCAAGGTCAGTGAGTGGATGGGGGCCGAGTCGGACCTCACGTGGTCGCCCGACGGCAAGCAGCTGGCGTTCGTCGGCCGTCCGTCTCGCGTGAAGTCGGCTCGCATTTATGTCGTGGACATGGCCGGCGGCACGCCGCGCAATCTGCTCGGCGACTGGCAGTTCGAGCCGGGCTCGCTGTCCTGGCTCAGCACCGGACATCTGCAGTTCGCCGCGGACATCGGCGGGCGCACGGCCATTCTGCGGGCCGATCTCTCCGGCAAGACGGCGCCGAAGGAATTGGTGGGCGGTCGTCGCCAGCTGCGTGGCGCCAGCTACGACGCCGCCGGTAAAGTGATGGCGTATACGTCGACCTCGATGACGAAGCCGTCGGAGCTGTTTGTGGCCACGGCCGACGGCATGAGCGAGCGTCAGCTCACGCGCTTCAACGACGACGTGAACAAGGACGTGGTATGGAGCGACGCCGAGCGCTTCACCTACAAGAGCGTCGGCAACCTGGAGATCGAAGGCTGGCTGATGAAGCCGTACGGCTACACGGCGGGCAAGAAGTACCCCATGGTGATCTACATCCACGGCGGCCCGCACTCGGCGTACGGTGAAGGCTGGTTCGACGAGTTCCAGAATCTCGCCGCGCAGGGGATGTTCGTGTTGTTCACGAACCCGCGCGGCTCGAGTGGCTACGGCGGAGACTTCACCTACAGCACGCGCGGCCGGTGGGGCATGGAAGACTACGACGATCTGATGAAGGCCGTGGACATCGTGGCGGCGCGCGCCGATGTGGATAGCACGAAGATGGGCGCCACGGGCGGCTCGTACGGCGGATTCATGACCACCTGGATTGCCACGAAGACGGATCGCTTCAAGGCGATCGAGACCGATCGCACGATCACCGACTGGACCTACTGGTACGGCAGCAGCGATGCGCAGGGACTCACGGAGTTCGAGTTCTACGGCAAGCCGTGGGACAATCAGGCACTCTACGACACGCTATCGCCGATCCGCTACGTGCAGAAGGTGAAGACGCCCATGTTGTTGGTGCAGAGTGAAGAAGATCACCGCACCCCAATGGGGAGTGCGGAGATCTGGTTCATGTCACTCAAGAAGCAGGGCGTACCGGTGGAGATGGTGCGGTACCCGCGCTCCAATCATGATCTCTCGCGCACCGGCGAGCCGTGGTTGCTGGTGGACCGCCTCGGGCGGATCCGGCAGTGGTTCGCGTTCTGGCTGCAGGGGATGTAAAGGGCCAAATGCTTAGGGAGCAGGGTGGAGGGTGTCAGGGCGGAGGAGGCAGAGACGCACGCGCTGCCTTCCTGCGCACTCCATCCTGATACCCTCCTCCCTGCTCACTAAGCCTTTGGCTGTTCAGTGTCACACCGCAAAACAGTAGTACAGGCCAGCCCCGCCGGATGCTTTCAGATTGTCCTGACTGCATCCGCGCGACGGGTGGGCGAAATTCCACGACGTCGGATTGACGCCGCCGCCCTGGCGATCGTGATGACCGACCAGCGCCGCGCCTTCGCCGCTGCTCGTCCAGTTCTTACAGGTGCTGTCGCCGGCGTCGGTGGACACACGGCCGTCGAGCGTTGACCCGGTCATGACATCGTGCGTATTCGGCGTGTCGCCGCGGCCGTTCACCACCGTGCCCTTTTCGGTGAGGCTGTTCTCCTTCGACAACTTGTTGTTGTCGCTGTGCAGATCATCGACGCTCGTGGCCACCACCACGCCCTTGGCGTTCTTCCACGGGCCCTTGCCGATGCGGTCGCGCGCATTCACGGCCGACTTGCCGTCGAGCGCCTGCTGACTCAGGTAGGCATGCCACGTCTTGCCGCGCACACCGGCCGCTTCGGCGAGCGTCGCGCAGTGCTTGTCGGCGCCCTCGAGTCCACCGAGCGCCGCGCCATTGCCGGAGCCGACGCTGGTGATGAAGAACGACATGTCCTGTTGCGGCGTGGGCGTGGCTGGGGTGGTCGTGGCGATGAACGCGGTGGCGAGGGTGAGGGGCAGGCGGAGGGCGAGCATGGGGAGGCTCCGGAGGATAAGGGGGATCGAACGGATTTGTGTGAGTTGGGGGTTGTGAGTTCAAGTTCGGAGTGTTGAGTGACGGCCGACTCACGACTCCGAACTTTCACTCACGACTCAAAGCTCACGTGAGACCTTAGGGCTGCAGGATAATAGCTTCCGCCGTGCGCGCCTTCACTGCGGCCGGCGAGTATGGCAGCGGGGAATACTCTCCCCGGGCCCACGGCCCGAAGAGATTGCTGTAGAACGGGCTGCGTGGATCGCCGCTTTGGCCCGGGGTGTTGGTCACCATCGCGCCGTCCCAGTTGGCGACATCCATCACCACGCGGAAGCTGGCGCCGGCGGTTTGGTTGTCGGTGTTGCCCGTGGCGTTGAGGGTGTTGGCATAGCCGCCGCGGGGTAGTGGTCCCGGCGACAGGCGACCGCGAACAGAATCGGCGATCACGGCATCGAGCGGGTGGGCGATGCGCGCATGATGCATTTTGGCGTCGCCGTAGCGCCAGTCGGCCATGTTCGTGCCGAAGCGACGCGACAAGTCCGACACCGCTTCGTTGAACGCGCGGAACAGAATGAAATCGCGCGCCACGGTGGGGTTTTCGCCCAGCAGCGAGTCCGGATTCGTGAGCCACTCGATGGTCTGCGCCAGCGACACCGTGCGTAGCAGCGGACGGGCCTCCAGGGGCAGCACGATATCGGCGGTGTGCGAGAGTAGCTTCCGTTCCCACGCCGCATAAATCGCCGCACCGCGCGAGCTCGCCGACAGCACCCCATTCCAGCGCAGCAACGTGTCACGCGCCGCGATCGACGCGGCGTTGGTGAGCGCGATCCCCTTGATGAGCGGCACCAGCGCCCGTGCGGCCAGTGGCGTTTCGTCGTGCTGCAGCGCCATCATCTGCGACAGCGTCGCCTGGCGCGTGGTGTCGAGCACTTCCAGCAACCGATCGCGACGGAACGGCTCCGCCCAGGTACGCGCCAGCGCGTTGGCGTTGGGATACGACGCCTCCACATTGAGCGCATTGGCGGTGCCGACATACCCGCGCGACGGCGACGTTTCGTGCGGCAGTTGTGGAATGGGCAGGAATCCGCTCCACTCGAACCGCCCGTCACCCGGCACCGGTACCAGGCCATCCCAGTTCTTGCGGATCGGCGCGATGCCGGCGCTCTGCCAGCCGATCGCGCCGCTGGTGTCAGCCCAGATCCAGTTCAGCGCCGGCATCCGCGCGAACGACAGCGCCGTGCGTGCTTCGGGCCAGGTGCGCGCCTGATCGAGACGCAAGCTGGCGAGATACGGGGCACCACCCGGCTCGAGCCACGCCGCCCGCAGCGCTACGGCCACGCGCTTCACACTGTCCGACATCAGCACCGGGCCATGCCGCGTGTACTGCAGCGTGACCACCACCGGGGCGGCGCCCTTCACGCGGATCGTATCAGTGATCTCACGCATGCGCTCACTGGCGCCGCGATACCGATATGCCCGCGCGTTCTTCGCGTCGAGATCGTACGTGTATAAATCCTCGGCATCGATGCCGAAAATGGTGAGCCCCCACGCCCCGTGCTGGTTGTGCCCGATGGCCACGCCCGGAATGGCCGGCTCGCCGCCGCCGATCACGTCCCACCCCGGCGCCTTCAGATGCACCATGTAGCGCAACGAGGGCACGGCAATCGTGCGATGCGGATCGTTCGCCACGATCGGCTTACCACTCGCGGTGCGTGAACCGGCGATCACCCAGTTGTTGCTCTCCCACCGATCGAAGCCGGGCGTGGCGGTATCCGCCGGTGGCACCACACGGCGGAGCGCCTCCGGCAACTCGGCCGTGCGAAAATTCGGGGCCTGCTTGAAGTCGTTGTAGTCGGCCAGCATACGCGCGCCGGGCGCCGCGTCGAGCGCGCGGGCCACCAGCGAGTCGAGACTCAGGCGCACGGGGGAGAGTTCGTAGCGCTTGCGTCGTGCCACCGCGCTCTCGCCGATCTCGCGCACGGCGCGCGCGGTGGTTGGTTCATCCGCGGCGTTCGACGCCAGCGCGTTGTGTCGCGAAATCACCACCGCCGGCGTCCAATGCTGCGGTATGATCCCCAGCCATACGAGTTCCTGCGGCATGAGCGACGGATTGGCGCGCACCTGATCGATATACGCATTCACGCCGTCCACGAACGCGCCGATGATCGAGGCGCCGCGCGGATGATAGTGCGCCAGCTCCGTGGCCATCGAGCCGCGATAGCGCAACAGCCGCGACGCGCGATCCCGCGACACCCAGCGCGGCCCCAGCACCTCGGCCATCGTACCGGTGGCCTGTCGACGCCACAGCTCGAGCTGAAAGAGCCGGTCGCGCGCCGCACTGTAGCCCTGTGCGAAAAACAGGTCGTGCTCGTTCGCGGCCTCGATGTGCACGATGCCCGCCGAGTCGCGCGCCAGCGTGACCGGCGCGCGCAGGCCTTTCGTGGTGATTGGCGGTGACTGCGCCTGCGCACCGCGCGGGGCCCCCAGCAACAGCGCCATCAGCAGTAGCCCCCTCGCGGCGGTACTCGTCAACGCACTCGCGAATGCACGCACAATCTCTCCGGCCGGTGTGATTTCATGAATGGCATCGACGCTACGTCCCGCCTGCCAGTAGTCTTGATTCGCGCCGTCCACACTCGAGCGCTTGAGCTGTCGCAGCGAGCGCAGTGCATAGAAGGTGCGGATCCAGTGCTTGGTCTTTCGTCCCGTGAACATCCAGCGGGCAATCGGTCCTACCTTGGTGCCCAACTTCTCCACGTAGGGCGTGCGGATCACCGACACCGGCACGCCGGTGAGTCGCTCGGTGAGCACGATGTCGCGGGAATGCGCTTCCACGATGGCGTACTTGTAGGCGTCATCGGAGTTGCACTCGGGGGTGGCGATGAAACGCGTGCCCAGTTGCACACCGGCGTAGCCCATGTCGATCAGCGCCTTGAACTGCTCGGGCGCACCAACGCCGCCGGCCGCGACCACGGGTAATCCGAGCCCGCGCACTTCGTCGAGCAGTGCGCGTGGGTCGCGCGAGCCGGTGTGCCCACCCGCCTCGCGGTTCACCGCCACGAGTCCGTCCACACCGCCATCACGGCCCTTCTGTGCCCACTTCAGCTCGGTGATGTCGTGATACACCACGCCCCCCACGGCATGCACGCGGTCGCACACCCACTTCGGATTGCCGAGCGACGTGAGGAAGAACCGTACGCCTTCTTCGAGCGCGATGTCGACCCACTTGATCATGCGGTTGTGATACGTCTTCGATGACGCTTCGATCAGCGCGTTGAAGCCGATCGGCGCGCCGCCACTGAGCCGGTTGATCGTGCGCAGTCCTTCCCGGAAATCGTATCCGTGCACGTACGTGAGCGAGATGGGTTGCACAATGCCGAGCCCACCGGCGGCGCTCACGGCGGCCACCAGCTCCGGATTGCTGCACGGATACATCGGCCCGCAGATCAGTGGCACGCGGATGTGCGCGTGGCGCGTGAGCGGGGTATCGAAGGCGGGCGTCTCGGTCATCGGCGTCTCGGTCATCGGGCCGTCTCGCGGGAAGGATCGGGAGGGGACAGACGCCAGTGCACCAAGCAACGCGCCACGAGGACCCCCTCGGCATTCACAATGTCCGCCTGCACATCGTGCGTGACCGGCTCGCTTACGGTGGTGGGGGCCTGCGCCGTGGTGGTGCACACCAGCGTGCCCCGCGCCTTCTTCAGGTATTCGATCTGGAGCCCTGTCACAATCCCGCGCACCCCCGGCGGCAATGCCGTCATGAGGGCCACGCCGCTGGTCATCTCGGCCAGATTCACCAGCGCCACCGCGTGCACCGACGCCAGATGATTCCGCACCGCCTTCCGATCGCGCAGCTCCACGCGGGCGTAGCCTGGGCGGACGTCGGTGAAGACCCCGCCCACCGATCCGGTATAGGGCGCGGTGCGTCCCACCGCCCAGCTGAACAAACGCTTGCCGAACGGCAGACCGGACAGTCGGTCCCAGTTCTGCAGGAGGAGGCGTCCAGGAGATGGATTGGCGCGAGGCATACGGGAGGGAACGGCGGAGAAGGTCGTGGCGAGGCATGAGGCCATGCATGATAGATGTTGCCTCGGGATGCCTCGTAGCGCAACGGAACCCAACCAACATGCCAGGGCGCGGCGGTGAGATGCTCGGCCACGAGCGAATTAGCGATACTCGCCCGCCCAGAGCGCATCGAAAAAGTGACGCCACGGCATGACGGTGATGCCGTTGACTGTTCGCGGACGATCCACCATCGCCACGCAGATGTAGCGTTGAAAGCGCTGTTCCTCAGCGAGGGCTTTGAGCCCTTTCAGGTGATCGTTGGTGACGGTGCGGGTCGCTTTGATTTCGATGGCCGTGTGATCACCAAGAATGAAATCCACCTCGAACCCTGACGTGGAACGCCAGTATCGAATGTCGTCGGCAGATTGGTAGTCGGCGTACGCTGTCAATTCGTGCATGACATACGCCTCAAAACCTGCACCGAATTCCGGCGTCTCCGCCTTGATCGTGCGACCTTGGAGTTTCGATGCCACGCCAACGTCGAAGAAGTAGTACTTGGACGACGTGATCGGCTTACGACGTGTGGACTGTTGCCACGCGGGCAGTTCGCGGATGATCAGCGTGTCCTTGAGAATCTCGAAGTACTCGTACACCGTCGTGCGTGGCACCTGCGCATCATTCCCAATGTTGGTGAAGTTGACAATCTGGCCGTTGCAGAGCGCGGCGACGCGAAGAAATCGGCTGAACGCCGGCGCATTTCGCGTGGCGCCTTCGGCGATGACTTCCTGGCTCAGGTAGGTACCGGCATACGCGTCCAGATCCGCCGCTGGATCATCGGAGAAATAGATGCTCGGTATGGTGCCACGCTCGACGGCACGCGCGAGGTCGAAGTGCGCCCCCAATTCGCTGCGCGTCAGCGGATGCAGGTACTTGGTGCGTGCGCGGCCACCGAGCAAGTTCACGCCGCCTCGGCGAAGGCCGCGCGCGCTGGAGCCGGTGAGGAGGAAGTGAATGCCACGAGATTCAATGAGGCGATGCACCTCGTTGAGCAGCTCGGGCAGTCGCTGAATTTCATCGATGGCGACGATCCGCGTGGTGTCGTCGAGCTCTTCAGCGAGTCGCTGCGGTGAGCGGCTCAGCTCGAGGAATACGCGGCTGTCGAGCAGATCGTAGGAACGAACCCCCGGCAACGCGTCGCGGATGAGCGTGGTCTTCCCGGTCTGGCGCGGTCCCAGCAAGAAGTGGGACTTGCGTGCCATCAAGGATGCCAAGCCCAGTGTACGTGGCAGTTGAGGTGTCTGCATTGTCGTCATTTAAGATGACAAATGACGGAAAGCTCGTCAAGTGGTTGGGATCGGTATCCCTGCTCTTGGCGCTCTCCGCCATACCCCACGGTGTCGCTTGGCACCTTGATCATAAGCGCTTACGTTTAAGGATGCCACGGACCATGACCACGGCCGAAGCGGGTCGCTTGGGTGGACTTCGCAGCCGACGCCAACTCAGTGCCGAAAGCGCGCGGGCCATGGTGTGCGTCCGCGAGGCTCGCAAGCTGTTTCGCACCAATTACCTCACCTGCTTCTGGTGGGCGCGGTCGGACCTTGTCATCCACGCTACCGACGTCGCGTGGGTCGCCGACGGCCTACGGAAGCATGGGGGTCGAGAGGCATGGCGTGCGGCGGCGAGACTCGAAGGAATGCTCGTGCCAACGCCCGCCTAACCATCGGCGTGACGTCATGCCGGCGGCGCCGCGTTGCACATCGGCCCCGCGGGTTTGTCAGCGCCGTGGTGCGTCGCGATGGCGAGTCCACGATCCTGGACTGGGCGCATGAGTCGGCCTGGCGCTTTCTTCCGCTCGTACACGTTCCCGGCGGGGGTGTCATGCTTCACCCCATCGACCTCGCGATCAATAAGCTGGTGGCGCTCGCGAACCGCCGCGAGCCGCGCGATGTTGTCGATGCGATCTTCGCCGATGCGCACATTCTTCCGTTTCCCGCCTTGGTGTGGGCCGTGGTCGAGAAGAATCCCGGATACGTTCATTGCGGCCAACGTGCAGCGTGAGCCAGGCGCGCTGTTGCAAGATCGTCGCACGGGATCGTTCTTTCTGCCGCACTCCGAGGACGACTGGGTCCATACGCACGAACACCGTGGCGCACTGGGCGGAGTCGTGGCGCAACCGGCCGATCTGCCCATCAGCTAGTCCGACCCACTGCGGGACGAAAACAGGCGCGTACATGCCGCGTAGTCTCGATCTGCGCCAGAAGATCGCTTCCGCGCGCTGGCCGGTTCGCGCGACCACCCACGCTGCTCATCCGAGGCTCCTCGTTATGTCGCTACGCCCATTGGATGGCATCACCGTGCTGGCACTGGAGCACGCCGTCGCCGCGCCAGTCTGCACGCGCCACCTAGCCGATCAAGGCGCGCGCGTCATCAAGATCGAGCGTCCGCTCGTGGGCGACTTCGCCCGCGGCTACGATACGCGCGTCGGGGGACAGTCTTCGTATTTCGTGTGGGCGAACCGTTCCAAGGAAAGCCTCACGCTCGACGTGAAGCATCCCGAGGCCGCCACGCTGTTGGACGGTCTGCTTGCCCGCACGGATGTCGTGGTGCAGAACCTGGCACCGGGGGCGGCCGCCCGGCTCGGACTGTCGTTCGAAGCGCTGCACGCGCGCTATCCGTCGCTGATCGTGTGCGATATCTCAGGCTACGGTGATACGGGGCCGTATCGGGACCGCAAGGCGTACGATCTGTTGGTGCAGGCCGAAGCTGGTCTCGTTGCCGCCACAGGCGATGGCAACGTGATGGCGCGCGCCGGCTTCTCGGCGGCTGACGTCAGTGCCGGCATGTATGCCTACGCGGGCATCCTCAACGCGCTCCTGCTGCGCGGACGCACCGGGCAGGGATCACGGGTGGACGTGTCGATGCTGGAAACGCTGGCCGAGTGGATGGGGAATCCGATGTACTTCACGCACGACGGGCAGGAGGCTGCGCCACGCACAGGCGCCTCGCATCCGAGCATTGCGCCGTACGGTCCGGCACTGGCTGGCGACGGGCAGCGGCTGTTGCTCGGCGTGCAGAACGACCGCGAGTGGCAGCGGTTTTGCACGGAGGTGCTGCAGGAGCCCGCGCTCGCACACGATGTGCGCTTCGCGAACAACAGCGCGCGCGTGCAACATCGCGCAGCCCTCGATGAAAAAATCACGACCTGCTTCGCCACTCTCACCGCCGATCAAGCGCAGGCACGACTCGAAGCCGCCGGCATCGCCACGGCCCGCGTGAATAGTCCGGCCGATCTGTGGCAGCACCCGCAGCTGGCGGCGCGCGCGCGTTGGACTTCCGTGAACACGCCCGCCGGCCAAGTGCCCGCGCTGTTGCCGCCGGCGCACAACAACCGGTACGAGCCGCGCATGGACGCAGTGCCGGCACTGGGCCAGCATACGGACACGCTGCTCGCGGAGCTCGGCTGCGACGCCGCGCGCATTGCGGCGTTGCGCGCTGCCGGCGTGGTATGATCATGCGCATACCCAGCACGGAGGACGTGTGAGCAAGGTCAGTGCGAACGTGCGCGACTGGATTGGTCGCGAGCAGATTCGGGACGATCAGATCACCGCGGCCCCGCTGGCCGCGATGTCGGCTACGCTCGATCGTGATGACGCGGAGCCACGCGATGGCGATGCGCTGCCGCCGCTCTGGCACTGGCTCTTCTTTTTGCCGCGGCCGCTCGCGCGCGACATCGGGCCCGATGGACACCCCACGCTCGGGGGCTTTCTGCCGCCGGTGGGACTGCCACGTCGGATGTGGGCGGGCAGCCGAATCACGTTCGATCACGCACCGCGCGTGGGCGAACCGGTGCAGCGTGTCTCACGCATTGTCGACATCATCGAAAAAACGGGCGCCGCCGGGCGACTGGTGTTCGTGACCGTACAGCACGAGATCCGCACGCCGCGCGGCGTGGCGATTCACGAGATACACGACATCGTGTACCGCGACGCGCCCACCTCGGGGCATGCGCCGCAAGCGGCATCCGCGTTGCCGCCCACCGACGTGGGCGTGGCGGCATTCAGTCGCACGATCACCCCCGACCCGGTGCTGCTCTTTCGCTACTCGGCGCTCACCTTCAACGGTCATCGTATCCACTACGATCAGCCGTATGCCACGGCGGTGGAAGGGTACCCTGGCTTGGTGGTGCACGGGCCGTTGGTGGCCACGCTCCTGATCGACCTGCTGCGTCGCGAGCGGCCCGACGCGGTCGTGCGCACCTTTCGCTTCAAGGCGCAGCGCCCGTTGTTCGACACGGCGCCCTTCACCGTGAATGGTCGCGCCGACAGCGCCACGCAGTTCAGCCTGTGGGCCGCCGGCCCCAACGGACAGATCGCGGTGCAGGCCACCGCCACCATCGCGTAACGTCACTCCATGAATCACGACACCGACTTTCAGGAAATCCGCGACGCCGTGCGCTCCCTTTGCGCCGAGTTCCCCGACGAATACCATCGGCAGATCGACGAAGAGCGCGCGTACCCCGAGGCGTTCGTCGAAGCGCTCACGAAAGCCGGTTGGTTGGCCGCGCTCATTCCGCAGGAGTACGGCGGTGCCGGCTTGAGCCTGGCCGAAGCGTCGGTCATTCTCGAGGAGATCAACCGCTGCGGCGGCAACTCGGGCGCGTGTCATGGGCAGATGTACAACATGGGCACGCTGTTGCGGCACGGCAGCAACGCGCAGAAGCAGTACTATCTGCCGCGCATCGCGTCAGGTGAATGGCGACTGCAGTCGATGGCCGTGACCGAACCCACCACCGGCACCGACACCACCCGCATTCAAACCATGGCCGTGCGGCAGGGCGACCGGTACGTGGTGAACGGCCAGAAGGTCTGGATCTCGCGGGTGCAGCATTCCGATTTCATGATCCTGCTCGCGCGCACCACGCCGTTGGCCGAGGTCGCGAAGAAGAGCGAGGGCATGTCGATCTTCATCGTCGATGTGAAAGCCGCACTCGAGAACGGCATGACCGCCCGCGCCATTCGCAACATGGTCAATCACGAAACGTGTGAGCTGTTCTTCGACAATCTCGAGATTCCGGTCGAGAACCTGATCGGTCAGGAAGGGCGCGGCTTCAAGTACATCCTGGATGGCCTCAACGCCGAGCGCACGCTGATTGCCGCGGAGTGCATCGGCGATGGCCACTGGTTCATCGATCGCGTGTCGAAGTACGTGCAAGAGCGCGTGGTCTTCGGCCGGCCCATTGGACAGAATCAGGGCGTGCAGTTTCCGATCGCGGAAGCCAAAATCGAAATCGAGGCGGCCAGCCTGATGCGCTGGGAAGCGTGCCGTCTGTACGATGCACACCAGCCCTGCGGCGCGCAGGCGAACATGGCCAAGTATCTGGCGGCGAAGGCGAGCTGGGAAGCCGCGAACGCCTGCCTGCAGTTCCATGGCGGGTTCGGCTTCGCCTGCGAGTACGATGTGGAGCGGAAGTTTCGCGAAACGCGACTGTATCAGGTGGCGCCGATTTCCACCAACCTGATCCTGAGTTACGTGGCCGAACACATGCTCGGCCTGCCGCGTTCATTCTGATCGTGTGATCATGCGCCTGGAGTTCTCATGACGGGAGTGCCACCGGGGGCCGACTCGGCCAGCGTTGCGCTGGCGACGTTTGCCGCGACCCTGCGCTTCGAGCAGATCCCCGCGCCGGTGGTGCGGCGCGCGGAAGAGCTGCTGCTCGACTGGGTCGGCTCCGCGCTGGCTGGCCGGAACGCGCGCGCCGTGCAGAGTATCGCCCGATTTGCCACGACCATGGGACCCGCGCTCGCGCGTGGAAGCGGGACGTCGGAAGTGCTGATCTCCCGCGCCGCCACCACGCCCATGTTTGCGGCGATGGTGAACGCCGCCGCGTCGCACGTGGCCGAACAGGACGACGTGCACAACGGGTCGGTGTTTCATCCGGGCGCCGTGGTGTTCCCACCGGTGCTGGCCGTGGCACAGGCGATCGGGGCCACGGGGCAGGAGTTGCTGACCGCGTCCGTCGTGGGCTACGAGGTGGGCATTCGCGTGGGGGAATTCCTTGGCCGCTCGCACTATCGCGTGTTTCACACCACCGGGACGGCCGGCACCGTGGCCGCTGCGGCGGCCGTCGGTCGGTTACTCGAGCTCGACGCGGCGCAGATGGTGCACGCCCTCGGCTCGGCCGGTACGCAGGCCGCCGGACTCTGGGAATTCCTGCGCGACGCGGCCGACAGCAAGCAACTGCACACGGCAAAGGCGGCGTCGGATGGGTTGATGGCGGCGTATCTCGCCGCCGACGGTTTCACCGGCGCGCGTCGCATCCTCGAAGGACCGCAAGGCATGGCGGCCGGCATGTCCACCGACGCCAACCCTGCGCGATTGACCGATGGACTCGGACAGCGTTGGGCGCTGGCCGAAACGTCGTTCAAGTACCACGCGTCGTGCCGACACACGCACCCGGCGGCCGATGCCTTGCAGCAGGTGATGCGCGTGCATGCGCTGCGGGCCGAAGAGATTGCGCACGTTACGGCGCATGTGCATCAGGCGGCCATTGATGTGCTGGGCCCGGTCACCGATCCGCGCACGGTTCACCAGAGCAAGTTCTCGATGGGCTCCGTGTTGGGGCTCATCGCGCTGTTCGGTCGCGCCGGGCTGACCGAGTTCGACGCGCACTATCTCGACGCGCGCGTGGTGGCGTTGCGCGAGCAGGTGCACATGGTGCTCGACGAAGAGGTCGACGCCGCCTATCCGCAGCGATGGATCGGCAAGGTGTCCGTGCGCACCACCGATGGCCGCACGCTGCAGGGGCGCGTGGATGAGCCCAAGGGCGACCCAGGCAACACGTTGAGCCGCGCCGAAATCGAAGACAAGGCACGTCGTCTCGCGGCCTATGGTGAGGCGGCGAACGACGCCGAGATGGACGCCGTGATCTCGCGCATCTGGGCGCTGGCCGACTGGTCGCGCGTGGAAACCCTGTTGCCATGAGTCAGCACCCCATGCTTAACGAACTCCCGCCGCCGCTCCCCATACGCACGTTGCTGTTCGTACCCGGCAGTCGGCCGGAGCGCTTCGCGAAGGCCATCGCGAGCGGTGCTGACGCCGTCATTCTCGACCTCGAAGATGCGGTGTCGGCCACCGACAAGGTGATGGCGCGCGATGCCGTCTGCGCGTGGCTGAAGGCGTCCGCTCCTGATGAACACCCCGAGCATGCGGTGCCCGAACGCGTGGGGCCGTTCGTCATCGTGCGGATCAACGCGCGCGACACGCCGTTCTACCACGACGACCTCGCTGCGCTGCAGAACCTGCGTACGCTCGGCGTGCACGGACTGATGCTGCCCAAGTGCGATCAGGCGTCGGATCTGTTGGCGCTGCCCGACGTGGGCTACTGGCCGATGATCGAAAGCGCGCGCGGGCTCGCCAACGCCGAGGCAATTGGTTCGGTACCCGGCGTGCAGCGCCTGGTGTTCGGCAGTTTCGATTTCCAGGTCGATCTCGGCCTCGATGCCGATGCCAGCGAAACCGAGTTGGCACCGTATCGGGCGCAACTCGTGCTGTCGTCGCGACTGGCCGGCCTCGCAGCGCCCGTAGACGGGGTCACCACCGCCTGGAACGACGACGCGGCGCTCACGCAGGCCGTGCAGCGCGCCCTGCGGCAGGGGTTCGGCGCCAAGCTGTGCATCCATCCGCGCCAGATTCCCGTGGTGCACGCCGCCATGCAGCCCAGCGAGGCGGAGCTGCTGCACGCACGGCGTGTGCTCGAGGTGGCGATGGCGGCCGACGGCGCTGCGGTGGCGCTGGACAGTTCGATGGTCGACCGGCCGATCATTCTGCGCGCCCAGGCCGTGCTGGGGCGCAGTCGCTCGAGTTGACGACACCCGGCCGCGCCGGACACGACAACGCCCCCGCCGCTGCGGAGGCGTTGAGAAACGCGAAGGCGGACCAAGCCGCCGCAGCGTTTCGTACTTAGGCCACCAGCGCGCGACGACGGCGGCGGGACACGAAGCCTAAGGCGGCGAGGCCGGCGGCCATCAGGGGGTAAGTGGACGGCTCGGGGACGGTGGTGACACCATTGGTCGAGATACTGGCGCCCCATTCCTCAGCTAAGAACGTGGAATATTCGGTAGCCGTCGGCGGCACAAACGCAAAGGCGGCACTGGTGGTCAAGGTCCCCGTCCACAGCGTGATCACGTCACCGGACTGAAGCCAGCCGGGCGTTTGGGTAGCATCAGGACCGTAGAAAATAGAGGTCGTTCGCGGTTACGTAACCCGTCGTAACTCCCGAGTTCGCATCGGTCAAGCTCCTCAGGGGACCACCGTTCACCGACCATGTCATCGTACCAGAGACAATAGGAAAACTATTACTAAACAGGTCTCCGACACCCCGGAAAACAAAGAAAGGGGCATCAGCTAGTGGGGACGTCGTGAGTGTGTACTGCACTGGCGCGAACAGCGTGAACACCATTTGACCGCCGTTGCCGCCGGTGATGGACAGGTTGGCCTGTGCGTTGGCCGCGGCCATCGGCAAGGCGAGCGTCAGCGCGGTAGCGAAAACGGCGAAACGGTTCCGAATCATGGTAAAATTCATTAGAGGGTTGCAGAGAGCCAGATTCTGGAAGCTGGAACGGACGGTTCATTTAGCGCTTAACTAAGAGCAAAAGTTACGCCAATACGCCGCGCGGTTTTTTGGGGGGGGCACAATTCGTAAGTGTATGGCCGGAAATGGTTTGGGAATCTCGTGCGGCTCCAACCCCGGCGCTGGCATCGTGGCACGTGCCGTACATACGAGGCGCCCGCGCCTCAGTTCGGCCTCGCGCGGTGCCTGGGCGCGCCGAGATGGATGGGCGCGAGGTCGGTGGCCGGGAACGACGAAGACGGACGTGGCGTCGCGAGGCGTCGGGATGCCTCGCGACGCAACGGAACCCTCACGCACGGCGGCCATGCGCTGCCGGCCGATGGTCCAGCCAGCCTGCTAAACTGGTGCCCGTGTGACCGCACACGGCGCCCAATCGCTCCGTCCGACGTCGGTGCTCGCTAGCCCGCACGGGCGGCGACGCTCGCCACGAAATGCGCGACGCGATCGGGCACCGTGAGGGGCAGCATGTGCCCCGCGCCCTCCACCCACTCGAGCTGCATCGTCGGGATCATCTCGCCGAGCGCCTCGCCGTGCCGCTGCGGGTCAAGGATGCGATCGTGCGTACCGAACAACACCGCGATCGGCATAGACAGCGCGTGGTAGCGCTGCGCAAGCCGTGGCATGTCGGCGGGTACGGCCATCACGTCCGTTGCCGCCGCCATGAAGGCCGATGGTCGCATCCCCAACATCCCGCCGCCGGCGAGCGCGAAGTCGGCGGGCACCGCCTCCGGTCCGAAGATCGCGCCGAGTAGAACCTCGCGACGGGCCATCGCGAGAGGAGTGGCGAGCGTCCAGCTGATGGCTTTTCGCACGAGCGGACTCGCCACCATGAGTCCCTTGAACACGGCGGGCGGCGTATCGGGCAGTATGGTGAGGGGAGCGATGAGCGCGAGGGCGCGCACGTGCGAGGGATGCGCCACGGCGGTGGCCAACGCAATGGCGCCGCCCAGCGAATGGCCGACCAACACTGGCCGATCAAGGCCGAGGGCGCGGATGAAGGCCGCCACGGTTTCCGCTTGCGCGATCGGCCCGGCCTCGGCGCCCGCGGCGCGCGTGGAATATCCCGAGCCGGGCCGCTCCATGACGATCACCCGGAACTCGTGGGCGAGTCGCTCCACGAGTGAATGCGTGTAGTGCCGCGCATTGCCCCCCAACCCGTGCACCAGCAGCAGCGTGACCGCGCCCGTCCCTCGCTCCACGTAATGGATGCGCGCCCCGTCGATCTCGATGAAACGACCGGTCGGCGGCAGTGCACGCTCCACGCGCCGTGCGATCTGCGCGGTGAACAGCACCAGGCCCGCGATACCCAGCGTGATCACCAGCGTGATCACCAGCGCGACCACGGCCACGATCTGGAGCGACATGTCCACGCCGCTCACGTGGGCCGCCCCGTTGCCATCAGCGTCGGCTGCGAACGCGCGGGAGCTGCACGAAATTCCAGCGCGGGATCGTCAACGCGCCCGTGCCGCAGCGAGAACAGGTCCTTCACGTAGTTCTGGTAGAGTCGCCACGGCGCGCGGTCGCCCTGTTTGGGAAGCTGCGCGCGTGCACGCTGCACGTAGCCCGAGGTGAAGTCGAACACCGGTGTTTCCGTCATGGTGGGATCGCGACGTGGGGTGACCTGCGCGTAACCGCGCGCGCGCATGTGGTTGAGCAGACGACACACATGCTGCGCAATCAGGTCGCACTTGAGCGTCCACGACGCGTTGGTGTAGCCCACGGCGGCGGCCATGTTCGGCACGCCGCTGAGCATCATGCCCTTATAGATCATCGCGTTCCCGAGCTCCACCACGCTGCCGTCGACGACGAGCGTGACACCGGTGAGTAACGACATGCGGAGCCCGGTGGCTGCGACGATGATATCGGCATCGAGATGCGCGCCCGACTGCAACACGATGCCGGTGGCATCGAAGCGTTCGATCTGGTCGGTGACGATCGATGCCCGTTGCTCACGCAGTGCCACGAACAGGTCGCCATCGGGCACCATGCAGAGGCGCTCGTCCCACGGTTGATAGCGTGGGCTGAAGTGCTCGTCGAAGGGGAAGTGCTCGCCGAGCTGCGCTTTCGCTTTCGTGCGCAGCACCTTCTTGAACGCCGCCGGCCGCGTGCGCGCGATTCGATAGTAGAGCATGCTGCGCGCCACGTTCTTCCACCGCGCGATCGTGTACGCCAGGGTGGCGGGCAGCACACGGCGCAGCGCGTTGGCGACCACGTCGACCGAGGGCAGCGTGGCAATGTAGGTAGGTGAGCGCTGCAGCATCGTGACGTGCGCCGCGGCGTGATCCCCATTCGCCATCGCCGGCACGAGCGTCACCGCGGTTGCCCCGCTGCCGATCACGACCACGCGCTTCCCACGGTAATCGAGATGCTCGGGCCAATGCTGCGGATGCACCAGACGGCCGGCGAATGTCGCCATGTCCGGCCAATCCGGCGTGTACCCCTGCGCGTAGTCGTAGTAGCCCGAGCAGCTGTACAGAAAGCCGCAACTCAGGCGCAGCGGCGTCCGGTCGGCGCCCACCTCGAGGTCCACGGTCCAGCGGGCTAAGGCCGACGACCATTCGGCTCGCACGAGTCGATGGCGATAGCGGATGGTGCGATCGATCCCGAACTCGCGTGCCGTGTCCTCGATATAGGCTTTGATCGACGGCCCGTCCGCGATGGCCTTGGCATTCCGCCAGGGGCGAAAGCGATAGCCGAGCGTGTACATGTCGGAGTCGGAGCGAATCCCGGGATACCGGAACAGATCCCATGTGCCGCCCATCCGCTCGCGGCCTTCCACGATCGCGTAGGAGAGTCCGGTGCATTCCGTCTGCAGGTGCCACGCGGCGCTGATGCCGGAGAGGCCGGCGCCGATGATCAGGACGTCGAGGTGTTCCACGTGACCTCCGGGGGCCAGGCACGACTGGCAAGGGCGCGGCGACACGGGTGTTCATGTCACATGGAGAACATAACACGGAGGGCGGCGCGCATCTCCGTGATTCGAGTGCGTACGCTGCTACCCATGGGCGGCGGTATCCGCGTATCGGCGCGCGACCGCGATTGCAACGTGCAGCTCCCGCTCCGAGAAGGGCTTCGCCAGAGAAACGAGCGCGCGCCGCGCCGCCAGCGCCGTCACGGCGGCATCGTCGAAGAAGCCCGACATGACGACGATCGGCGGGGGAAGCGGCCGCTCGCGGGCCGCGGCAATCACCTCGGCCCCGCTCCCCTGCGGCATCCGCAGGTCGGTGACGACGAGGTCGAGCGGGGTCCCCGCCGCGAGCGCCCCGCGCAGGTACGTCACCGCGTCGTCTCCGTTGTCGATGGCATGCACGGTGGCGCCGGCGGCCTGGAGGAAGCGGGTCATCAGTGTGGACAGCAGGGGGTCGTCTTCCACCACCAGCGCCGACATCCCCGCCAACCACGTGGACGTGTCGTCGGGTATCTCGACGATCGGAGCGGGGGGCACCGACGCCAGCGGCGCCCGCTCGCCGACCCGCACCGGACCGGCGGCCGCCGCGGGTGGCACGTGGGGAATGGCCGCGAGGGTCGCCGTGGGTGTGGCATTCGGTCGCTCGCCCACCCCAGCGCGCTCCGGCGGCGCGATCCGGGGGAGCTCCAGCGTGAAGGTGGCCCCGCCGCCGGGGGTGTCGCCCAGCTGCAGGGTGCCGCCGTGCTTCCGGGCAATCACGAACGCCGATGCCAACCCCAAACCCGTGCCGCCGGTCGTGCCCTTGGTGGTGAAGAAGGGTTCGAAGATCTGCTCCCGCAGCGCAACGGGCACCCCCGGCCCGTCATCGATCACGCGGCAGACCACGTGCTGGTCCGCGGCCTGCACGGTCAACACCACGGATCTGCCGCGTGGCGTCACATCACGCGCGTTGATCGCGAGGTTCATCAGCAGCCGCTCGATCTGGGAACGGTCCGCCATGGCGTAAACCGGCGACGCCGGCCGTTCGACGCGCAATGTGACCGCAGGAGCGAGCAGCTGCGTCAGATCCGGTGTGAGTGCCTCCGCCAGTGCCGCGATGTCCGTCGCTTCCAGCGGGAACCCGTGCGGGGACGCGAAATCGAGCACCTCCCGCGTGATGGAGGAGGCGCGCGACACGGCACTCGCCAGCTGCTCGATCTCGGCCTGCCGTGGCGTGCCGTGCGCAATGCCCTTGGCGATCAGGTCGGCGTAGCCGCGGATCACCGTAAGCTGATTGTTGAAGTCGTGCGCGATGTTCCCGGCCATCCGCCCCATCGCTTCGAGCCGCTGGGCATTCGCCAGCTGCTCCGACAGGGCATCGCGCGCGCGCAGCGCCGCCTCGAGCTCCCGGTTGCTTTCGCCAAGGCGCGCCGTCTGACTCCGGAGCGATTTGATGCCACCCATGAGCGTGTCGCGGTACTCCTTCATGTACATCGCAACGAATACGAACGAGAGCAGAATCCCGTTCAGCAGGGACGCCCGGCTCGGCTCATTCGGGACGACGGGGTCGACCAGGATGCCGAACGCGAAGACGGCCAGAAAGGCCGCCACCCACCACTTGATCAGCCGGGGCGACTCCAAGACGATCAGCGTGCCGATGATGCCCGTGCAGAACACAAACAACTGCGGCGATGCCCGCAGTCCGGCCCACCACCCGAACGCCGCCAACAGCAGCAGGGCGACCCCCGCGGTGACCCGTCCCGACAGTCGCAGGTGCCCTGCGCGCGATAAGTGCAGGCTGGCCGCGACGATCAGCGCGGTCAAGAGACTGGCGATCAGCCGACCACGTGTGGCGGGGAGCGTGAGGTCCTCGCTTGCCGCAACCACCATGGCCTGCATTAGAAACGAAAAGGAACTGGCCGCCTGCACGAGCACGATGGCCTGTTGCCCATGCCGCTCGAACGGGTCTTCCGGCCTCTGCAGACGGAGCAGCGTGACCATGCGCGCCGCCACGTTGAGTGGCCGGTCGATCTTCGGCGAGTCGTGGCTTACGGGCATCGAGGATGACTCATTCTCGTGTGGGCCAGCACGGACCAACGCGATGATCTGCTCACGATAGGCCCGCCGGGGATGCCGTCGGCTTGAGCACCATCCATGAGGAGTCGGCATAGGTGGTGAGCACCAAGTGCTCGCGGGCGATAAACTCGTCGACGGCCCGCTTCACCCCCGGCCAGTGCTTCTCCGGGTAATAGTCGTGGCCGCACAGCGCGCCTCCCGGAGTAACCCGCGGATACCAGACCGCGATGTCATCCCGCACGGCCGTGTAGCTGTGATCGGCGTCGATGTAGACGACGTCCGCCACCGGAATGTCCGCCGCACGCTCCTGCGACGTGCCGAGATGGAACAGGCAGCGTCCGCTGGTGAGCAGTGGCCGTAGCCGCTGCTTCAGGGCAGGGAAGGCTCGGATGTCGATGCAATGCAGCTGCTCAACGAAGGGGAACGCGAGGAACAGCGACGCCGATTCCCCATGGAGCGAGCCACACTCGACCCAGATGCGGTGATGCTGGGCCCGCGCCTGAACGTCGAGGATCAGCGCGATCAGCCCATGGAGTTGCTTAACGTCGGACGGGTTCCAATGCGGGAAGAATCGCACCGATGACGCCGGCGACGGCATCGGTGCGGCGGCCGGCGCCTGCGACGGGACTGGA
>CAIUOO010000084.1 GCA_903900795.1 uncultured Gemmatimonadota bacterium
CACCAACTGGTTTGGAAGTCGACCGACGAGCAGTTACTGGCCGAAGTGCGGGCCGGCTACCGCGGGCCCGTGGTGTCGGCCAAAGATCTGGACAAATATTGACCGACGTCGCGCCTGTCGGCTGGTGTACGTCAATGGTTGTCCAGAGCGTCTGCGTTCTCTCAGGTCACGCGCCCACGCCATATCCGCGCAAAGGCCTCGTCCGCCTCGCGCGCCAGCGCCTCGTCTACCGGATATTCCTCCACGGGCACGACGCCGAATCGGAGCGCTGCGAAGGCGCCCACCAACACGGGGCAGTAGTTGCTCATGCCGGCGAAGTGAATCGACTGACCAATGGCGTCAGGGAAGTCGGTGGCGGTGCGCGTGAAGTACACGGCCGCCTCGAGCACCTTGGGGGCGTATCCGCCGCGTGAGAGCTGCGACCGGTTTGGTGTGTTGGTAGACAGGAGAGTGTGCACCAATCCGGTGGTCACGCGCGCGGCCTCGCTGACGGCCGCTGCGAGCGTGGCTCCGCGCAGCATAGATCGAACGATGGTGGCGGTGGCCGCACTCGATTCGGCGGCATCAGGGTGCCAATGCGTGAGGCGCGCTTCGGTGCGGGCGGCATCGGCGACCTGCGCGTCGGGGATCACCGCCGCACAACCAATGGCGGTGGCGCGATGCGCCGTGTTCGCGCCGGCGGTGAGTCCGCGCTGCTCGGCGTGCACGCGTTGGGCGGCGGTGTTGGGGGCAATGCCATTGGCGATGTATTCGAGCACGGCACTCCACGTGGGGCCGGTGTCGAACGCGTCGGTGCGGTGCCACGCGAGGTAGCGCTGCAGCACGGCGTCGGGGTCGAGGCCCCCCGCGTCGGCGATGCATTCCCCCAACATGATGGCCATGCGCACCGGGCCGCCGATGCGGTCCCCGATGGCTTGGCCGAGGAGTGGGTTGAAACGGGGGGCGGTCACGGCAGCCGCGCGGCGGACGCGCTCACGTTGGCCCGTACTCGACGTCGCGCTCTACCTGTCTGTCGGTCCCGCGTACGAAGCCGCGCAGGCTTCGCGCCGTCCGCAGCGGGATCAGTTCCACCCGGTTTCCATACACGATGGCCTGCACGCGCTGCCCGGGTTCGAGCTTCCGCCGCTTGCGGACTCTGCTTGGAATGACGACCTGATACTTGGGTGAAATCGTGACTACGTCCATAGAGTCCCCCGGTGGGATGATCGATCGGCCTGCTGTTGTATTGACTCTTGATCGATCGGGCCGTCTCGCCAACGCGCGGAAGGGCGTGCGCGTGCACGCACGTTCGAATATCACGCCGCCGCAGGATCCATCCACATCGGCCCGAAGCCGTTGCCGTCGGGATCCTCGAAGGCGCGCGAATACATGAACCCGAGGTCTTCGGCGTCATGCAGTGACTTGCCCCCGGCCGCGATGGCGGCTTCGGTCATCGCATCGACCTCGGCGCGGCTTTCGCACGACAGCGCGAAGAGGCACGTCGCTCCAGCGCTGGGCAGAATCAGCGGTTTGGGCGAGATCTGGCCGAATTGCTCATGGGTGGAGAGCATGAAGTAGATCGCGTCCGATACCACGACGCAGGCCGAGCTCGGGCCGGAGAACTTTTCGTTGATCGAGAAGCCGAGCGCCTCGTAAAACGTACGGGCGCGGGGCATGTCGGTGACGGGCAGGGTGATGAAGATCATGCGTGACATGGTGTCGTCTCGGGTAAGTCAATGTGGCTGGGTCGCGATCGACGGCACCACCGGCCCTGCGCTCGGTCCTGCGAGGTACGACGGGCCGACGCCGGCCAGCGTGAGTGGCCGGTTGGCGATCGTGCCCGTGGTGTACTCCACGCAGCCGATGTCCTTCTGGGTCCTGTCCCCTGGCCGCGGTCGTCCGTTGGTGTCGAGCAACGGATCGGCGCGCTCCATGTCGGCCGTGATCGCCATACCCATTGTGCCGTCGTAGCTGTTGCCGGCCCAGGTGGTGCCGCCATTGGGGTTGCGCAAGATGACGCCACCACCCGCCTTCTTGAAGATGTTGCTGGCTTCTTTCACGCGGATGTTGTTCCAATAGCAGTACTCCACCACCGTTCGCGAGGCATACGCGGCTTCGGCACCGTTGCTCAGGCGGATCGGTTCATTGCCGAAGTCACCGCCACCTCCTGACAGGTTCTGAAACGAGCATCGGTGGATGCGGTGGTACCCTGGCACCGTCGCATCCGCTTCTATGTGCACGAGGTTACCGATCGGCGCGTTCGGCAGCTTGTTCTCGAAATTCGAATACGCGATCTGGTTGCGCTGACTTGGCGCCTGAATGGAGATGTACTTCTGGGCGGAGTAGCCGTTGACGTTGAGATGGGTCAGCAGGTTCTCGTTGCCGGTGACCGTGATGACCACCCCGGCAATGCTCCCCGACGTGAACTGGAATCCGCTGAATACGATGCGATTCGCGGAGATGGTGATCGCGTTGTTCCCCTGTAGAAATACACCGCCCGGTGTCGCGGCGCGCACGATGATCCCGCTGGTGGAGATGTTGATGGTGTTGTTCAGGTAGGTGCCATCTGCGGCCACAATTGCGTCGCCGGCGGCGGCGCTACTAATGGCCGCCTGGAGGGCGGCGATGCTGCGCACGTTGATCGTGCGCGACGATGAACGTTCGGTTGCGTCATGTGACGGTCTCGGTGAAAGTGGAGTGCATGGTGATGGCGCTGGCGCTCCGCGCGGGGCCGACGAAACGGTTTACCGCACGCCCGTCAGTATGGTCAACATCGCCTCGGCGATCCCCACCACCGGCGCGGGATTCTCGTTCACCAGCACCACCACGCTGATGCGTTTCTCCGGGTCGTGCAGCCCAATTGATGAAAAACCACGGATCTCGCCGGTGTGCGACCAAATGGTGCGACCCGCCAACTGCTGTCGGCTCATGCCAAGGCCGTATCCGCGCGGTCCGGCGGTCGTCATCATCTGGGCCAGCGAGGCGGCGTTCACCACGCGCCCGGTGAGCAGCGCTTGCCACCAGCGCGCGAGATCGGTCGCGGTGGCGAAGTACGCCCCCGCCGTCCACGCGGCGCTGTAGGTGGAGGTGCGGGTGGGCATCACATTGAGAGTGCCCCCGACCCACCCGGCCGCCAGCGGTCCGGTGGGCGCGTCGGCCTGATCCAGATAGAGGGAGGGGAGGTCGAGCGGCCCCGTGAGCTCGGCCCGCACGCTCTCGTGCACGGCGCGACGCATTACCGCTTCAGCCACGAGACCGGCCAGGATGTAGTTGGAGTTGGAGTAGCTCCAGCCGGTCCCGCGTGGAAACAGTGGCGCACGGAGCAGCGTGAGGGTGCGCTGCGGTGTCCACCGCGCCGCGACGTTGGCGAGGATCGAATCGCGATAGCCCGGGGCATCGGTGATGTCGAACACGCCGCTGGTGTGATTGAGCAGCTGCCGCACCGTAATGGCCGGATCGACCTGGGCGATGGGCGGCACCCAGCGGCTGACTGGGTCGTCGAGCGACAGGAGCCCGCGTTCCGCCAGCCGGACGAGCAGGGCGGCGAGAATGTTCTTGGAGATGCTCCCGATGCCGAGTCGCATGGCGGGGGCCATGGCGGTGCCGGGTTCGGAGAGGCCGGCGGTGCCGCGCCATTCGGTCCCGTTGGCCACGATGACCGCGGCCGAGACGCCGCGTACCGGTGCCGTGCGTACGGCGCTGTCGAGCGTGCGCTGCAGCCGTGCGGTCCAGCTGGTGTCGAGCCCCGCGGACGGCGACGCCGAGGTGGTGGGGAGGGTATCGGGTTGTGCGGTGCATGCCACGGCCGTGGCGAGGGCGACGCAGAGCAATCGCGCGGTCGCGCTCGAGGTGGTCGGCCAGTGGACGGTACGCATGGCGGAAAACTACGGGTCGGGCGCGACGTGCGCTGAAGGGCACACGCAACGCCACTCGCAAAGCCACTCCCTCAAATCGAGAACGTGGTCACACGCGACGGTTCCCTTCCATCACTACTTGGTATGCGTCGGCTTTTGCGCCACGTGCGCCTGCCACTGTGCCTCCGTGTCGTATCCAAAACTGCACGTCGAGCACAAATTTGCTGACGGCGTTATGCCTCCCACGACCGTCTCGAGCTCGTCGTCCGTGAGGGGCGTGCCCTGAGAATACGACGCGTTTGGTTTGGTCGACGACGGTCCGGACATGGTGCCTCACTGGAGATGGGGAGCGCGCGACGCGCGGAGTGCGCACGCCAAAGGTGCCGATCGCAGCGTCGGCGGCGCAAGGTCAGTGTTGGGCGCGCCAAACTCCGA
>CAIUOO010000085.1 GCA_903900795.1 uncultured Gemmatimonadota bacterium
AAGGGCGTTACGATCTTCGGCTCGGCGCGCACCGGGCCGGACGATCCGCAGTATGTGGCGGCGCAGGAAACGGCACGCCTGCTCGCTCTCGAGGGATTCTCGATCATTACGGGGGCGGGACCGGGCATCATGGAGGCGGCCAACAAAGGCGCCAAGTTGGGCGGCGGTCACTCCGTCGGGTGCAACATCGAACTGCCCTTCGAACAGGGGGCGAATCCGTACGTCGATACGCTGGTGAACTTCCGCTACTTCTTCGTACGGAAAACGATGTTCATCAAGTATTCCAATGCGTTCATCATCTTTCCGGGCGGGTTCGGCACGCTGGACGAACTGTTCGAGGCCCTCACGCTGATTCAGACCGGCAAGATCTATCAGTTTCCCGTCATCCTGTTCGGTCGGCACTATTGGGCGGGGCTGGTTCGCTGGATTACGTCGCGACTGGTGGGCGAAGGGAAAATCTCCCCCGGTGACCTCGACCTGTTGCTGCTCACCGACGATCCGGCCGAGGCGGCGCAGGCCGTGATCGACGCCCATGAAGCGCAAACGGCCGCCAAACAGGCGGGAAACTAATCCCAATTGACTTTATCGGGATTGATGTGTTAGCCTGGGAGAACGCTTCTTGAGAATCGTTCTCAACAAAACTTCATGTTCTTCGTATTCGTTCTCGCTACCGTCGTCGCCACCGCTCCCCTCGTGCAGGATACCGCCCGCAGCTCTCGCGTCGCGGCGGACTCGGCTGCAGCCCAAGCGCTCTCGGCGGTACGCGTGTCGGCCGACCGTGCCTCACGTACGCAGTACCGGGTCACCCACACGCGCTCCTCCACCCGCACCCTGACGCCGCTGCGCGAGGTTCCGCAATCCATCACGGTACTCGGGCCGCAGGTCCTGCGCGATCTCGCGTTGCAGACGATGGCCCGCGCCATGGAGTACGTGCCGGGCGTGACGATGGGGCAGGGGGAAGGACACCGCGATGCGCCCACGATCCGAGGACAAAGCAGCACCGCCGATTTCTTCGTGGATGGGGTGCGCGATGACGCGCAATATTTCCGCGACAGCTACAACGTGTCGCAGTTCGAAGCGCTCAAGGGGGCCAACGCGCTTGCCTTTGGTCGGGGAGGCGGTGGTGGCGTGATCAATCGGGTCATCAAGCAGGCCGAGTGGACGCCGACGCGCAGCGGTCGCGTGCAGTCCGGTTCGTATAACGAGCGTCGTTTGTCGCTCGATGTCGGGCAGGGCATTACCTCCCGACTCGCGGCGCGCGTGAACGCCTTGCACGAGAAAAGCGGCTCCTACCGCGATTTTGTGTCGCACGAAAAGCGCGGCTTCAATCCAACGGTGGCGCTGCTCGCCGGCAACACGATGTTGCGCGCCGGCGTTGAACACTTCGTCGATGCGCGCACCGTCGACCGCGGCATCCCGTCGGCAAGCGGACGTCCGTCGCCCCTCGACCGGCGTACGTTCGTGGGCGATCCGGAGCAGAATCGCTCCACCATGACCGTGAACGGCGCGCACCTGCTGACCGAGTACGCGACGAGTCGTGGCCTGACGTTGCGCACGCACATGCGCGCCCTGCGGTACGACAAATTCTATCGCAACGTGTTCGCGTCGAGTGCGGTGAACGCCGCCGGCACGCAGGTCAACCTCGGCGCGTACAGCTCAGGTGCCGACCGACGCAGTCTGTTCACTCAAAGCGATCTTGTCTACACTGCGCGCCTTGGTGCGATCCGACACACCCTCGTGACCGGTACCGAGTTCAGTCGCCAGGCGACCGACAACGCGCGACTCACCGGCTACTTCGACAACGTGTCCACCACGCGGACCGTGCCCGTTACGGCAACCGCTGGGCCCACCCCCGTCACGTTCCGGGCCGGCGCCACCGATGCGGACAACGATGTCGTCGTCAATGTGGCCGCTGCGTTTGCGCAGGAGCAGCTGCAGGTTGGCGAGCATGTCCAGTTCGTGTTCGGCGCGCGATACGACCGGTTTGCGGTGCGCGTGCGCGATCATCGCACGGATGCCATGACGCAGCGTGTGGACTATCTGCTCTCGCCTCGCGGTGGCGTGGTGTTCACGCCGCATCGCACGCTGTCGCTGTACGGATCGGTTGGCGTCTCCTCGCTGCCCAGTGCCGGCGATCAGTTCTCATCACTTTCCGTGAGTGCGTCAGCGCTCAAGCCCGAGCAGTTCCGCAACCGCGAAGTCGGCGTAAAGTGGACACCACGCGAGGCGCTGGAGCTCACCACTGCCCTCTATCGCCTCGACCGGACGAACAGTGCAGCACCCGACCCAGCCAATGCGACGTTGCTGGTGCAGACGGGTGCGCAGCGAACGAACGGTGTCGAGCTCGGCGTCACCGGTGCCGTGACGACGCGATGGCATGTCGTGGGCGGGTTGGCCGTGCAGGACGCACGCATGCTGACACGCACGTCGTCTGCGCGCGCAGACGCCTCGGTTCCGCTGGTCCCTCGCACCACCGTTTCTGTCTGGAACAAGGTGCGCGTGACGTCGCGCACCTCACTCGGTGCCGGCGTTGTGCACCAGGGCCAGCGCTACGCCGCGATCGACAACAGCGTGCGATTGCCGGCCTTCACACGACTCGATGGCGGGCTCTTCGTGACGCTTCCCCTCGCGCTGGCGATGCAGCTGAACGTGGAAAATGTGCTCGGCGCGCGCTACGCCGCGACGTCGCACGGCAACAACAACATCATGCCGGGGGCGCCGCGAACAGTCAGGCTGTCCCTGTCGGTGGCGCCGTAACGTGAGGGGGGATGTGCCGCCGAAGGCGTGATTCCTGGCACACGTCTTGAACCCCCACCAAACCATGCCATATTTCGGCAGTGGATACGCGCCCGGCCCGAAACGGCCGGGCGCGCGCCTTTTCTGTCCCGCTTCCGTGGACCTGCGCATGTTTCAGGAACTCATCGCCAAAATGGCGCGTGAAGTCGAGAAGCTCTCGTACGAGCTCAACGTCACGCTCCCGTTTGAAATTCGGAAGGCCGTCGAACTCGGCGACCTGAAAGAAAACAGCGAATACAAGGCGGCGCTGGAGCGTCAGCAGTTCGTGCAGGCGCGCCTCGGGCAGCTCACGCAGCGCGTGACCAAGCTCGCCAACATCGATGTCGCGCAGATCTCGACTGACCGGGTGGGCCTCGGCTCGCAGGTGATTGTCGAGGACGAGGAATCGAAGTCACGCGAATCGTACGAGCTCGTCTTCGGCGATGCGGGTGAACTGCAGGATGGGCATGTCACCATGGCGTCGCCGATTGGCTCGGCGCTGCAGGGGAAGGCCGTCGGCGAACAGGCAATCTTCAAGTTGCCCAAGAAGATCCGCCGGCTGATCATCGTGGAACTCAAGACGATTCACGATCGCCGCATCGACGAACTCGCCTGATTCCGATGCTTCCCGTCGCTGGAGTACGCTGATGCAACGTGCCGAATACACCGCTCGTGGCCCCGTGCCGCAGGACGTCGTGGAGTGTGTCGAGCGTGAGACGCCAACGCCGAAGGCCGGTGAGGTGTTACTCGAGATGCTGGCGGCGCCAATCAATCCATCGGATGTGCTGACGCTCACCGGACAGTACGGAATGCTGCCGCCGCTTCCAGCGGTTGGTGGCAACGAAGGCATCGGCCGAGTGGCGGCCCTCGGTGATGGGGTGACGACGGTGGTGGTGGGACAGCGGGTGCTGTTGCCCGTGGGATCCGGCACGTGGGCCTCGCACCTCGTGGTGCCGGCGGCCGGACTCATGCCGTTGCCGCCGATCGGCGACCCGCTGCAATTGGCGATGATGACGGTGAATCCGCCCACGGCCTCACTGTTGCTCTCCGAGTTTGCCACGCTCGCGCCCGGAGATTGGGTTATTCAGAACGCGGCCAATAGCGGCGTGGGCGAGTACGTCATTCAGCTCGCCAAGCGTCGCGGCATCCGCACGGTCAACGTGGTGCGACGACAGGATGCCGTGGCTCCCTTGCAGGCGCTCGGCGGCGACGTGGTGCTGGTCGACGGGCCCGATCTCGCCACGCGGGTGGCCGAAGCCACTGACAACGCCAAGATCCGGCTGGGCTTCGATTGTATCGGCGGCAGCGCCACCGATCGTATTGCGCGCAGTCTCGCCATCGGCGGCACCGTGGTGAACTACGGTGCGCTCAGCGGCGAGGCGTGCAAAATCGCGCCCGGTTCATTCGTGTTTCGCGATATCACCCTGCGCGGCTTCTGGCTCGCGTTCTGGTTCCGGAATTCCACGCCCGAGCAGCAGCGCGCGGTGTTCGGGGAGATCGCGACGCTGATCGCATCGGGGGCGCTCGCGGCGAGCGTACAGGAAACGTTCCCGCTGTCGCGCATCAAGGACGCCGTGGCCGCCGCTTCTACCGGTGGCCGTCGCGGCAAGATCCTGCTCGTCCCTTAGGCTTGGGGCCGTCGCCGGCCCTAGTTTTGTTTCCACCGCACGCGAAGCAGCTCACCGCGAATCGACACGAATCGTCGCCGATGCACCGCAACGCCACCGACGGCGTGGGTTACGCGACGCCGAATCCGTGTGCTATTCGCGGCAATCCGCGG
>CAIUOO010000086.1 GCA_903900795.1 uncultured Gemmatimonadota bacterium
CGATAAAGCTCGGTGACCCCCGGTCCAGTTTCCTCTCCGATATCGATTGACGATAGTTCGAACGCGGCCTATACCTGCGGGGCGCTGCAGAAGGTTTCACCTACTGATTCTGAAATGGAGCCCTCGGCAGTCTCGCTGAGACACGAGGGCTTTGCGTGTTGGCAACCGACTGGACCCGAGGCCATGACCACAGCGACGTTCACATCCTACGCTCAAAACATGGAGGACATTCGCCTCTGGCGGGCGCTGCGCCACGTCACGCGGGGTCGGTATATCGACGTCGGAGCCTGGGACCCGCAAATTGATTCGGTCAGCCGCGGGTTCTATGAGCAGGGCTGGCGCGGCGTCCATTTCGAGCCGCACCCCCGCCTTGCGGCGCGGCTCCGCGCTGACCGTCCTGACGAGCCCGTGCACGAAGTGGCCCTCTCGGACTACGAGGGCACGTTGCGATTCTTTCTCGACGGCGACGACGGAACCGGCACGGGCGACGCCGACGTGGCCCGGGCGGCCACGGGCCTCGGACGATCGCTGACGGAGGTCGTCGTCCCAGTGACCACGCTCGCTCGTCGGTGTGCCGACCTCGCTGGGCAGGAAATTCACTGGATGAAAATCGATGTCGAAGGAATGGAGGCGGCGGTGCTGCGCGGCTGGGATGCGACCATGCTGCGGCCGTGGATCGTCGTCGTCGAGGCGACGAAGCCGGACACCCGCATCCAGACCCACGAAGCGTTCGCGCCCTTGCTCGCTGCGGCCGACTATCTCCCGGCGGGGTTCGACGGACTCAATCGGTACTATGTCGCCCGCGAGCACGGCGACCTGTCGTCGCTGGTGGAAGAGCCAGTCAGCATATTCGACCTCATGGAGGGCTGCTGCCTGAGCCCCACCAGTCCATTCATCGCCGGCCATCTCGAGAGGCTCAGAATCATGGAGGCGAGCTGGGTATGGAGGGGCACGTGGCCACTGCGGGCACTCGCATCGTGGCTGGGAGGTCGTGGGCTGCGCGATCGATGACGAACACGAGCGAAGTCCGCGACGTCGCCGTGTTCGTTATGGGGCAACGCGCTCACGGTATGCAAAGCAGCTCCGTGAACGCGAGACGATCAGCACCCGATCCCGTGAGCATGCGGTCGTAGAGCAGCTCAAGCGACGATGCGCTTACGGGGGGCTTGCTCTGCCACCCCGGCGAGCTGATGTCATGCACGGCCCTGCAACGCTGCAAAAATCGGAAGAGACGATCACGACCGCCGCAGCGATCGACGCCATAGGGCCAGAACTCCAGCACGACGAACGGCCGACGCTCACGGGCGAGAATCTCCTGGGCGCCGGCGAGAACGTGGCCCTCGTGCCCCTGGGTGTCGATCCACACCAGCGTGCCGTCGTCGAACCTGGTCTCGCACCTGGTCTCCAGGGCGTCGAGCGTGGTGGCCGCGACGAGCCGGACCTCGCGGTGATGCTCATCGTAAGCGGCCGTATTGGCGTGGCTCTCCAGTCGCACGCGATGGTCGCCGAAGTTCCCCGGCGCAACCTCCATGGAGACCTGGCCACAGCCATCGGACATCGCAAGATTGAAGAGATCGACCCGTTGTTGGCAGTCGGCCAGATTCACGTTGCCCGTCAGGAGCCGGAAGTTGTCCCGGTCCATTTCCACGCCCACTCCGCGCGGAAACGTGCCGTCCCGCAGGCCCCGCAGCAGATGCGTGCCGATATTGGCGCCGACATCCACGAACAGCCGCGGTCGGAACCGGTGGCTCCGCCGCAGAAACCTCACCACGTCGGCGACCGCCTCTTCCTCGAAGTGGCCGTGTTCACGCAGGGCCCGGCCGATGACTTTATCGTCCGCGAAAACGAGCATCGGTCCGCCGTTCGTTTCCGCCAGCGCGACCCGCCGGTCGGCGCCGGTGGGGAACAGCGACCGACGTGGCTCGTTGCGGCTGATCGCGGGCAGCTCGATCAACGCATCCGCGGCGTGGAAACTCGCCACGATCAATCCGTCGCCGCTAAACGACTCCTCGACCGTGTGCTCGCACAGAATCGTCGCACCAAGATGCTGGAGCTGCCGCAGGCAGTCCTGATGGGTGGTGGGAGATCCGCTGATCGAGGCGTGATGCGTCGAAATGACTACGAATCGCAGCAACCCGTCCTGAACGGCGCGGCCGAGCGACGCGAGCAATGGCAGCTCGGCGCCCTGGCAGTCCACGTGCAGCATCTCGACCGGCCGGCGGTCGGTCAGGTCGAGCAGGCTGTCCAGCGAATGGCACGGCACCGAAACGGTGACCCCGTCCGATTCGCGGCGGATGTCCACCGCCTCGGCGTAATCACGTCCCACGCAGGCGTTGATCCAGATGGCCGACCTGCCGTTGAGTGCGAGATTCCGCTGACCGCAAGCCATGTTGTTGGCATCCGGCTCCAGGCACACGGCGGTCGACTCCGCGACCGCGCCCAGGTACCAATTCGTGTAGAAGGCCCAGAAGGCGCCCACTTCCACAATCGTGGTCGCCGGTCGGCAGTGGGCGACGAGGTGATGGAAGAGAAGCTCCTCCTGCGGCTCGTGGTGACCCTGTAGCCCGCGGATGACCCGCGTCATCCAGTCTCCGTGGTAGCCTCCGGCCTCCACGAGCGTGCCCTCATGCATCCGCTGCACGAGCCGGCCTTGGTGTTTGAAGACCTCTCCGGCCCTCGGAACCTTCGGGACGGTGGCGGCGTCGCGGCATGCGAGCGTCATCGCCACACGCCGAGTCGCGGTGTCCCGCGCGGTAGCGTTTTCCGCGCCGAACAGCGACATTCGCACCAGCCACTCGAGCCGGCGTCTGACTCCATGGATGATCGCATTCGGGAACACGTGTAGCTCCTCGAGGGCTGACTGCGCAGCTGAACGGGTGGTAGCCGGAGTCGCGCCGGCAGTGGCAGTGGCAGCGACCTTGCCGGGCAGGGCTCGGGGCTCGGTTGGCGGGCCCCGCCTTCACATTATCGCACGACAGAACCGGAAAGGAGCTTCGTTGTCGATGCTCTACAGCCGCTCCCACGATATCGGCTTTGCCCATTATCCGAAGACCGCGGGGTGTTCGCTCACCGAATGGTTTCGGTCCGTTTTCCCGGACGCCGCATTCGTCCTGCCCCCGGACGAGGACAACGTCCGCCACCACCCTGTTCGGGACTCACTCGAGTCACTCGGGCTGATCACTCCGCCGGCCGCGGCCTTTCTTCTGCGGCAGCCCATGGGTCGGTTCCTCGATCGAGCGGCCCACAGGCTGGGAGCCGGCAGTCCCATTGGCCGCAGTCGGACACGGGTCATTGGCGTCGTTCGGGAGCCGTTCGAGATGCTCGTATCGCTCTTCGAACACTGGCGGGATTTCTCCTTCAAGACGGAACCGCACGATCCATTCATGGTGACCGCTCGTCGGGGGGAATTCCGTGACTTCCTCAGTGCGGCGGTCGTGCGCGGGGCGCTGTGGAACTACTACGAGTTTTTCGACGTCAATGGCCCCGCGTGGCAGTCTACGCGACTCGTCGACTTTCACGACCTGCGGAACGGGCTCCGGGTCGTGTGCCGGGAGTTCGGTGTTTCGCCACCGGATGCGTTGCCATGGCGAAACCCCAGTCCGAACAGCAACCGCGACCTCGCCCGCTACGAGGCGTTGGCGGGGCCGCTCATGCATGACGTGCGCCGTCACTTCCGTTGGTATTACAGGAGCGGCTCCCGAGTCGTCGTCCGGGGCGACTCATCTGCGTCGTGAAGCCCTCTGCTTCGGCGGCGTACTCGCCGAGCGTTCGGCGGCGTGCTATCATTCCCCATCACGGGGTCCGCGAGGCACGTGTCGAGCGGACTCACCGCCGCCTCTGTCGTGGCAGGCTCTATCGGGAGTTTCTCAGCGCCCACGGTTTCATCGATGACCCTTGTCGAATCACGCGAGAACACGGTCGCGTCAGTCCCGGTACGGCTCGCCGTCATCATGCCGGTGTTTGGGAATTGGGGGGACACGCTCGACTGCCTGCGCATGCTGGCCGGTCAGACGAGCCAGGAGTTCCGGCTGTTTCTTGCCGACGACGGCTCCCCCGAGTCGCCCCCCGATGCCATCCATGCCTTTCCCTTCGTGACCTATCTGCGCAAGCAGCACGGCGGGTTCGCCTCCACCTGCAATTTTGCCGCCGACGTAGCCGCCGACGCGGGATACACGCATATCCTGCTGCTCAACAACGACACGTCCTTCGGCCCCAGCTTCATCGAGGTGTGGCTCGCGAAGGCCGCCGCATCGCCGCAGGCCATCATGGGGCCGGTGATCTGCTACTTCGACCAACCGGACGTCATCTGGTATTCGGGTGGGCCGCGGTCGGTCGTGGTGCCTTTTGTCCGCTTGCGACGCCGGTTCACGGAACAGACGGCCGTCGACATCCTGACGGGATGTGTGTTGCTGGTGCCCGTGCCGGCGTGGACACGAATCAACGGTTTTGACGAGCAATATGAGTTGTATTACGAAGACTTTGATTTCATGCTGAGGGCGAGGGAGGCGGGTGTCCCGGCTTATCTGGTGATCGAGCCGGAGCTACGGGTGTTGCACAAGGTGTCGAGGTCCGCACTGCATCGCGGCCGATGGAATCGGGATTACCGCATGATCGCGACCCGGCTGCTTTTCATTCGCCGCAGGTATGCGGGGATGGAGAGGGTGGTGTGTCTCGGGGCGTCGATCCCGCATCTCGCGATGGTCGCGCTACAGAACATCCCGGAACTGCCGAATCCGCGCCGGTTGTGGATGGCGATCCGGAAGGGACTGACGGACGACGCGAGTGGCGAGCCGGCACAGCCGTCCGTTAGTCTGAGAGACTCTCGGAATGTCCCCTAGCCGCAGCCTTCCCGGTGGAAGCCGGGCACGATCCATGTCAATACCCCAGCAACCATCTTCAAGCACGAAGGTCATCGCGTTTCATCTCCCGCAATTTCACCGGATTCCTGAAAACGACCGGTGGTGGGGGGATGGATTCACCGAATGGGCGAACGTGCGTCGCGCGCGGCCGATCTATGAAGGTCATCAGCAGCCCCGAGTGCCCCTCGGTGGTCGCTATTACGATCTCAGCGACGCCGCCACGCGGGAGTGGCAGGCGAACCTCGCCCGTGAGTACCGGGTCGATGGCTTCTGCTATTATCACTACTGGTTCAACGGGAAGAAGCTGCTCGAACAGCCCGCAGAGGCGATTCTGGCGAGTGGAACTCCGGAATTCCCCTTCTGTTTCTCGTGGGCCAACGAATCATGGACGCGATCGTGGGACGGGGCGACACGGGATGTCCTGATCCAGCAGGAGTACGGGGGAGAGCCGGAGTGGAGAACGCACTTTGAGTATCTGCTCCCATTCTTCAAGGATCGGCGATATCTGACGTACGAGGGCAAGCCGATGTTCCTGGTCTATCGCCCCCAGGATTTTCCTGCGATCAACGGGATGTTTGCTGCCTGGCAGCGTTGGGCCCAAGAGGCCGGCATGCCGGGCATCAGTTTCATCAAGACGCTCACCTGTTTCGACGACCGTCTCGGCGGACCCGAATACGCCGCGTCTGTGTCATTCGAGCCATGGCTGGCGATCAGGCGACGGACGCCGTTCACGCTTCGTGCGAGATGGTTTGCAGAACGCGCGGCGCGAGCCCTGCTCCGTTCCGTCCGCGCATGCCGATGTCACCTCTGGCCCTACGAGGAGATCTGGGAGCACATGATCTCCCGGAAGCATGCCGCGAACGAGTTTCGCGGTGCCTTCGTGGGATGGGACAACACGCCCAGGCGCGGAGAGCATGGGAAGATCGTGTCGGGAGCGACTCCACAGGCCTTCGGACGCTTCATGCGGAGACAACTTGCCGCGGCGACATCCGACGGCTCGCCATTCGTGTTCGTGAACGCATGGAACGAATGGGCGGAGGGGGCGGTTCTCGAGCCGGACGAGGCTGATGGCTACGCCTATCTCGAGCAGCTCCGCGACGCGGTGGAGGCCGTGAGAAACGACCGCCCGAATTCGCTCAGGGGAGGCCGCTGAGGGGATCGGTCCTCCGAGGCGGATTCGCGATCAGCTCGGCTTGGCCAGGACAGAGGTCAGGCCGCTGATTCCGAAATCACATCCTTCCCCATGCCGATCCAATCGCTGATGCAGGCGATGTCGGTGGCGGGCAGGGATTGTCTCGCCAGGTATTCCTCGAGTTCCGTCTGCTCCATCAGGAGATGTGCCCAGTC
>CAIUOO010000087.1 GCA_903900795.1 uncultured Gemmatimonadota bacterium
AACGCGGATCCGGCCGCTGAAAATTTGCGACGGGCGCTGACGGAGCAGGCGGATCGCGAGTTCGCACTCCGCCGGCTCCGCGAGACATACCAGGACGAGTTTCAGAAGGTCAAGGATGAACAGGCCGCGCTGCAGCTGTTGCGCGCGTCGATCATTCCTGATGCGATGGCGTCGTACCTGTCCGAATTGCGACTGCGCGAGTCGACACTCAACGCGACGATCGAGCAAAGCGGCAAGAACTTGAAGGCCATCCCATCGCGCACCATTGAAGAGCAACGACTGAAGCGGCAGGTCGAGCTGAGTTCCCAGCTGTACCAAAATCTCAGCCTCAGAGCGGCCGAGGCGAAACTCGCCGAGGCGTCGACCGTACCTGACGTGCGCGTACTCGACCCGGCCGTGGCGCCCCTCAAGCCGACGCAAAACACCGCGACGGTCATTATTTTCGGCGCGCTTGCGGCGGCACTCGGGTTGGGCGTGGTGCTGGCTATCGTCCTTGATCAGGTTGACAAGCGGTTCCGGTATCCAGAACAGGTCACGAACGACATGGGTCTGTTCATCTTGGGTGTGGTACCGGTGGTTCAGACAAAGAAAGGCGCACGCTCGGTCGATACGGCCTCGCAGGTGGTGGAGGCTTTCCGTACCATTCGGATGAACGTGCGCTACGCCGCCGATCCCTCGCGCCCGCTGGTCATGACCATCACCAGCCCGAGTCCGAACGACGGCAAGTCACTCATCTCCAGCAATCTGGCCCTGTCGTTTGCCGAGTCCGGCGCACGTACGCTGCTGATCGACGGGGACATTCGTCGTGGCGAGTTGGGCAAGACGTTTGGTGCGAGCACCACACCGGGTCTTGTCGACTATCTGGAGGGTACGGCCCTCATTGCCGAGGTGCTGTACCCAACCATGGCCCACCCGAATCTGACGCTGATGCCGGCCGGAACTCGCAAACGTCGGGCTCCCGAACTGCTGGCTACGCCGCGGCTCACGCAACTGATCAGCCAAATGTCGACGGACTACGACGTCGTCATTGTGGATTCGCCTCCGTTGGGGGCGGGTTTTGACGCCTTCGCGTTGGCCACGGCTACGGGCAACATGGCGTTGGTGATGCGCGCTGGCAGTACCGACCGAAAAATGGCTGAGGCCAAAATGGCGGTCGTGGACACGTTGCCGGTTCGCGTGATGGGAGCCGTGTTGAACGGCATCAAGCTGGCTGGCGCCTACCAGTACTACGCGTACTATCAGGAATATGCGGCACACGACGGGGAATCCGTAGCGCGACTGACCGATGGTGCAACGAGCGCGAGTCCTCTCCCTGTTTCTCGCAATTAACCGTGACCTCTTCATCGCTACTCATGACCAACCGTTGTACGCGGGCCGTGTTCGGACGCGCAGCGCTTGCGCTGGCATTCGGCGTCGCCACGACCCTCTCCGCAGAGGCCCAGTCCGCATCCGTGTCGGGTCCGCAGCGCGCCACGCGTGCGGAACTGGCTGGCCTCGTTGCGCAGCTGGAGCAGCAGGTGGCAACCGGGAAGCTGCGCGGAGACCGTCTGAATCATGCCCAGGCCAGTCTGGTGGCCATGCAAGCGCGTCTGCGCGTCGGCGACTTCAAAGTGGGTGATCGGTTTGTGCTCACGCTACGGCAGGATGTCGTTCGTTCCGACACGGCCTCTGTTCGCGACAGCCTGTTAGTCGCGGTCGCGGCGCTGCCAGATTTCTCGGCGGCGGGTATCCTGCGCTCGGAACTCGACGAGAAATTGAATGCCCACGTCTCGACGTATTTGAAGAACACCACCGTACGTACCAATGTCCTCACACGCATCGCGATCATGGGGGCGGTTCGTTCGCCCGGCTATTACTACGCGCCTCCCGATCGACCGCTGACTGATCTCGTCATGATTGCCGGTGGTCCGGCATTGGATGCAAATCTCAACGAGATCTCGATCACTCGAGGTGGCACCACGCTGCTGTCGTCGAAGGATTCCCGTGCCCTGTTGAAGGATGGGCGGACGCTGGAGCAGGTGGATGTGCAGTCAGGTGACGAGGTGCGGCTATCGGCAACGCGCCGGATTCCGTGGGCGGTGATCGTTCGGTCTTTCCTGCTCGTCACGTCGCTCGTTTTCGCTATTCTCCAGTTCCTCGTTTCCTACTATGCACGGCAGGAGAACTAGTCTCGCCCTATGGTCGCGGATCCCTTCGCCGCCATCGTCCGCATAGACCAGGGTCGCGCGCCGTGCTGAAACGACTTGCCCTCAGAACGCTCATGCAGCCGTCGGTCGGACGGCTGTTATCCCGCCTCCGGCGTGACCGCTGCGCGATCGTGATGATGCATCGCTTTGCGGTGCCGGAGAGTGCGCGTCCGGGACATGATCCGACGCGACTTCGCACGCTCCTCGCGCACCTGCGGTCGATCGGCGTCTCACTGCTCGCCGTCGATGAGGCCGTTCAGCACTACGCCATTGCTGGTGGCCATGGGTCGGCCGCGCGACCACCGGCGGTCGCCGTTACGGTGGACGACGGGTACGCGGATTTTTCCGACGTAGGCCTTCCCGTGTTCGAGGAGTACGATTGCCCCGTCACGGGGTTCGTGGTGCCCGATGTGATCGACGGAAAGCGATGGTTCTGGTGGGACCAGGTCGAGTGGGCGCTTTTGCATGCCTCGCGCCATCGGCTTGCGCTGGAACTGGACGGTAATCCGCTCCGTCTGTCATGGGACAGCGCAGAGGAGCGCGGCGTGCACCATCGCACCCTGTGCGAGCGACTGAAAGGCGTCGATGATGCGACGCGACAAACCTTCCTGACGGACCTGTCACAGGTGGCCGATGTACCGGTGACCAGCGACATGCCGACGGCGTACCGCGTCTTGTCGTGGGATGAGTTGCGTTCGTGCGAACGACGTGGAGCTCGGTTCGGCCCGCACACGATGTCGCACCCGATACTCAGTCGCTGCACCGAGAGCCAATCGCGAGACGAGATTGTCCAGGCGTCGGCGCGGGTACTCGATGCCCTCGAAAACCCGTCGCGCGTGTTCTGCTACCCGAATGGGTGTACGCAGGATTTCGGGGCGCGCGAGATACTCGCGCTGCGCAGTACGGGAATGATGGCGGCCGTGAGCGCGGTTCCCGGACTCGTGCGGCCCGTCTCGATCGGTACCGATCAGGACGCGATCTGGCGTGTCCCGAGATTCGCGTATGATGACCGTCATGGCGTGATGCCACGATTGCTTTTTCTGTAGCAGATTCGATGCCGCGCGACGAGTTCCCGAACGCCGTGCGGCCTCTCTCTCAATTCGATCATGCTCTCCGTTCACGCCGCCGGCTCCGCGAATCATCGTCAAGACCTCGTTGCGTTGAGCGCCTCGGGACAGTCGGTTCCGCATCATTATTGCGACGTCTCCGATCCGGATGCCCTTTGGTGTCGGATTGCGAGTGATGGACGCGTGCGTTCCGGATTCCTGGTCCGTGTGCAGCGGAGTCGCGCCGTGCCGGGCACGCGTCTCCTCCGCGTCGAGCGATTTGGGCGATCATTGCATCAGCCGATTCTGCCGGAGATCGGATCGATTCTCCGCGAGCTCATACAGCATGTCGGACGCGTCCTTCGGCTGAACGTCGAGCTCTTTGACGAGGATCAGGCGGGTCGGGCGGCCACCCTGGCTGCACTGATGGGTGCCGGAATGCGGCGGACGCCGTCCCGAAGCTATCGTGAAACCCTTCGGCTGCGATTGGGAGCTGGTCCCGCTGACGTCTTCGGCACGCTCTCGAGCAGTACGCGGCGGAATGTCCGCACCGCCGAACGGAGTGGTCTGGTCGTCGCGGCCATCGATAGGGCGGAGTACGTGCCGCGCTTGCGCGCCATGTATGTCGAGACGTTTCGGCGAACCGGTGCTGAGCCCCCGCCGCTGGATTTCGACGCCATGATGTCGTCGCCGATCGACGAGGCGCGTGCGCGCGTGTTCGGCGTCTTCGCCGCCGATCGAATCGAACCGGAAGGACTCGCCGCGTTCGCGTGGGTTCGGTCCCACGGTGACTACGCGTCGTACGATGTGGCGGCGTCGACCCGTCTGCCGGAACTCGGTCGGACTCCGGTCGGATACCCGTTACTCTGGCGCACCGTGGAATGGGCCATGTCGAGTGGTCATCGCTGGTTCGATCTGGGGGGCGTGTTACCGGAGTCGGCCCCGTCCTCACACCCTCTTGCCGGCATATCGGCATTCAAGCGCGGTTTCTCCGAGGATCGGGTGGTCGTCGGCGACGAGTTGATGTTGGAACCGAGTACGATGCTCCGCGGCATCGGGACCCTATCGCAATATCTGGCGGCAGTCGTTCGGCGCACGAAATAAGAAAGGGCGCTTCAGGATGTCGAGGGAGGAACCGCTACGCTCCCTCGTTCTCCTGCAGCGCAACAAAAAGGAGGCCCGGTGTTCACCGGGCCTCCTTTCCTATTACCGGGGAGCTACACCCAGTTTACGCAACGGTGTTGCGACGGCGAACGGCGACCATCAGGCCAGCCATACCCGCCAGCAGGACGACGGCCGACGACGGCTCGGGAACGTACGTGAGGAACGTTTGGTTGATGCTGTTCGTGAGCACGTAGTAGTTGCTGCCGCTGAAGTTGCGGTCGCCCGCCATGATCGTGCTGGTGCCGTTGTTGTTGTAGCTGGTGAAACCCTCAAACTCGGACCAGATGCTGCCCTGGTAATCCTTGCGCTGGGCGTTGGTAAGGGTGTTCCAGTTGCTGGAGAGGCCAGAGTACAGCGACGCGATGCTCTGCATGTCGCCAAGATCGGGATCATGGTACGGGTTCTTGCTGCCGAGGGCAGTCGCCGCGTAGTTGGCCAGGGTGTACACGCTGTACGTGTAGGTATTACCGACGGTGACCCCGCGATCGGAGTCGATACACCACAACAGGTACTGACTGAACGTCCGGGGGCCGTTGCCCAGATTGGCGGTGAAGGTGCCCGCGTAGCCACCTCCAGCTGAAGTGTAGCCGGTCGCGCCAGTCGCGAAAGGGCGTGAATTGATGGTTACACTCACGCCCGTGGCCGTGGCCGCGGGCTGAGCATTCGACGCGATCGGCATCGCTAACGCAAAAGCACCTGCAATCACCTTCATCATGTTCTTCATCTGTCGCTCCATCGGTACGGTACGTGTGCGGGACGTGCGCGGGTACGTGAATGCTTGAAACTAACCCGGGCTTTACGCGCTCTGCCCGGCTACTCACAATCTCCACTGCACAGATTCTTATGCAATGCGCATGCCATGAATAGGCCGTATTCGGCTCGGTCGGTCGAACTGGGGGTGAATCCCGGGAGAATGCCGTAACGTATTGTTTGTACTGTACTTACGGCAATTTTCGTGCGGCGTACTGGTCGCCCAAGACGGCGGCAGCGTCTCGGCGGACTGACGACAAGGCGTTGCGTGGGGTCCACACTGTTGTGGACGTGCCTCCGCAGGCGGCCACACCGTCGGCCACACCGTCGGCCTCAGTACGGTCGGCGCTGAATTGCGAACCGTGTCCGTGCCGTCGAAATTCCTGCGGTCACTGGACAGCGCTCCCTCTCGCCACGCTCGAATGCCTCTCCGTCGGGTCCCGCCTGTGTACGCCCCCGTCCCCGCTCGCGCGTTGTGCGCGGCGGCCTGGGCCGCGCGATCCCGCAGCGGGCCGCCAACCGAGTCGGACCTTGCGCCGCTTCGTGCGCACTACCCGACGAGGGGGATCATCATCACGGATAGTGGCACGTCCGCGCTCACCCTCGCCCTTCGTGCCAGCCTCACGCTGCCAGAGCGTGGCGGGCGGGGACGCCGCTGGGTCGCACTTCCTGCGTATTGCTGCCCAGACGTTGCCACGGCGGCCGTCGGCGCCGGCTTCCGGATCATCTTGTACGATGTGGATCCCGCGACACTTGGCCCCGACCCGGTGTCGCTTCGCCGCGCGCTCGAGCGGGGGGCGACCCATGTGGTCGCGACCCATCTGTTCGGGCGACTCGTCGATGTGCCCGCGGTCCGCGCCCTCGCCGACACGTATGGCGCCACGGTTATCGAAGACGCGGCACAGCATGCGGGCGGGAGCTGGCAGGGCGTGCGCGGCGGGGCGCTGGCGTCCTGGTCCGTCCTGAGCTTCGGTCGCGGCAAAGGCCTGAACGCGGGAGGTGGAGGAGCGCTGCTTTATGACCGCGGCCTCCCCGCGCCCGTCCCACCGCCTTCGCTGGCGCCGTGGTGGCGGTCAGCGCGCGTCGTGCTGACGGCGTCTGCCGCGGAACTGCTCGCCCATCCTTCCGCGTATTGGCTACCTGCCGCGATTCCGGCGTTACACCTGGGTGACACCGTGTATCACCCCCCTCGCCCAGTCACCGGTCCTGCCGCCGCGAACCTGGCGTTGCTCGCGGCAGCCCTCACGTCCGAACCGCGGGTGTTGGCGGAACGCCAACGGATCGACGCGTGGTACCGCCATCATCTTGAGGATCGACCCGATGTGATCCTGGCACCACAACCGCTCGCCGCGCAATCGGGCGCGTTGCGCTTTCCTGTACGGCTACCCCTCGACTTTGCGAAGCGCCTGGTGCGACTGGGCGTCGCTCGGTCCTACCCGAGAACCCTCGCTGAGTATCCGGCCCTTGCCGGGCATATCGAGGGCTCTCACGACCCGCTTGCTGGCGCCTTCTCACTGGCGAGGTCCCTCCACACGCTGCCCACCCATGCCTTGATGTCGGATGCCGAGCGAGGGGCGCTTGTGCAGGCAATCCGGACGCTTAGCGCGTGACGAGGAGCTCCTCGTACACGCGCAGGTACGAATCGACCATGGCGGTGATGCTGTAGCGGTCCGCCGCCTCAACCGCGGCGGCCTGGGCGAGGCGTGCGGCCAGGGCCGTGTCATCGAGCACCCGTTGCATCGCACCGGCCAAGGCCGCCGCGTTGCGGGTTGGCACGAGCAGGCCGGTGACCCCATCGCGCAGGATCTCCTCTGGCCCACCGCTCCGGGTGGCGACCACCGGAACACCGGCGAGCATCGCTTCGATGGTGGCCAGCGAGAACCCCTCCTCTGACGACGACAGGACGAAGCAGTCCGCCTGCATCAGCAATCCCGTGGGGTCGGCCACGAAACCATGAAAGGTGACGTACTCCGAGATGCCAAGATCGACCGTCTGTTGACGTAAGGCATCGAACAGCCCTTCACTATCGGGTTGCCCGACGACGTCGAGGTGCACCCCGCGCGCGTGGCGCAGGCGCGACACCGCGTCAAGGAGCAGCGGATAGTCCTTTGGACGACGGATGTTCCCGATGGCCACGAGCCGGGCCGGACCCGGCGCGCGATGCGCCGCGTCGTCACATGTTCCCCGCAGTTGGGGGGGCATCGGGCGTCGGGCCACGCCGTTGGGGATCACGCGGAATCGTTCGTCGGACATCGGTAACCGCGTGCGCACCGTGCGCCCGAGTGATGCAGACACCGTGACCACGCACGAGACGGCCCGCGCAAACAGTCGTTGTTTGATGCGGGCACGCCAGCCCCCGCGGAGCATGTCGACCTGTCCGTGCAGTGTCACCACACACGGAACACCGGCCAGCCGCGCTGCGAGGGCGGCATAGAACGCCCCATCGAAGAGGTGGGCGTGCACGATGTCGATCCGCTCGGCCCGTAGGCGATGTACGAGTGCACGCAGGAGCGCGAGATCGAACGATCCGGTCGTCCGCAGGATCTCTGTTGAAAGGCCCCGCGCTCGCGCCTCGGCGGGCAGCCAGTTGCCAGCGCCCACGACACAACGCACGTCATGCCCGAGGGCGCATAGCCCATCCGCAAGCGTGACGAACACTGTTTCCGCTCCGCCGGGGCCACCGGTTTCAATCAACTGAAGCACGCGCACGGGCTAGGCGCCCACGCGACGTAGCGGTCGAAGCAGGCGCTTGAGTCCCAATCGTCGGGCGAGTGGCTTGAGTGTCTGTTCCTTCACACGACCCAACAGGCACAGCACGTTACTGGACGGGAAAATGGTGCTCGACCGATAGGCGGGCGACGACGTCGCGAGTTCCATCTTCCATTCCATGGCGTCGCCAAGAAAATCGAAGCGCTGACATCCACTCGATGCCGCCTCTGCCATCGCACGCCACACCAGCACCATGCCTGCCGACGAGGATTTGTACTCCTCGGCGTACGAGTTCTTCAGGAGAAAGTACGTGCCACGCGAGACCACGCCCATCGCATGCGCCACTGGAATCCCTTCGTGCGCCACAAGGTGAAGCCGGAGCAGCCCCGCGGTGACACACCGCGTACCGACGCCCTCGTACAGCGTCGCGGTGCCGGGCTCGTTGACGATGGACGTACGCGTGGCATGCTTCCAGCTTCTGGCTTCAATCGACAGCACATCCGACCAGCCGTCTGCCCATGCGGATGGCTCGGTGATCGTGCGAAAGGTCCAGCCCCCAGCCCGTTCCAGCTTTCGCTGTTTCTGCTGCAGTTTCTGCACCAGCTTCGGGTTGAGTGTGCGTGCATACGCGTCCCACCCGCCATGGAAGTCGGCAACGGCGCTATGTGTTTCTTCGATGCTGAATTCGAGTACGCGCGATCGACGGATTGCTGCACGCAGCGCCTGGTCGAATTCCCCCTCTACAGGGATCTGCGGCAGCGCCCAACAGCGGAAACGACCGGTTTGACGTGCCTGATCGAATACGACGGTCAGGAGCTCCGCCATGGGAATGGCGGACAGTGCACCGACGCGACGCACGTGATTGTTTACCGGGAACACGCGTGTCGGGGAACACCCTTTCCTCGATGCAGTCGGTCGTACCAGCGGCACGACACCCACGAGCCGCGCACCGTCGTACACGAACTGAATGGCCAAGCGGTCCGGATGTCCAAACGCATCTAGCCATGGGAGCACCCAGTGCGGGGAGGCAAACCATTCCCCGTACGGCGCCTCGGCGGCGAGTTGCTCCCACGCCGACAGATGGGAGGCTAACTCCACCTGTCGCGTGACTTCGTGGACCCTCAATTTCGAATCTGACATGGCATGAAAGAGGCTCAGGGATTCCCCGCGAGGGGTATTTCACGCCCCGTGACAGTTCGGTAAAGCCGCTGCGTCGCTGCCGCGCACTCCGTCGCGGCGCATCGGGTGCTCACGGCGATCAGTTCAGATGCCGGGGTTCGCCACACGAATGCCGGCACTTCGAGGAGTTTTGCCTTGTTCCGCGACGGTGTGTCGATGCCCGCCACCCGATACCAGTACCATACCATACGGAGACCACTGGGTTCCCGGACGACGGCTTGCCGTACGATGCGGAGTTGTTGATCCAACGGTCCGATGAAACGGTCTTCGATCATGAGCGAGTCAGCGGCGATGCGATTCGCTGCGCTGATCAGTTCGGATCCCTGCCCTTGCGATCGATACATGAGCCGGTTGAGCTGCACCACATCGGCTGGCGGACCCGTTTGCAGAATCCGAGTTTCCGACGCACCGACATATGCCGGTGACCACGGTACGGGCGACGAACTTTCTGCTGCGACGGCTGTCCATGCCACATGTGGCGCAATGCCAGCAACCCGGGGTGGTGTCGTCGTGGATCGTGGAATCAGGGAGAGGAGCACGAACAGCAGCGGTCCACTTACGGCCGCACAGGTCGCGGCGATCACGGCGCCGGGAACCCTCGCGCGGCAATCGGTTGCCCGAGGGGAACCCGACGCGCTCACGGCTTCGGACTGGGGCCATCGCTCGGCGCGACGTTCAAGACGAGGTGCCAGCCAGAAAAACACGAGTAGAGCGATGAGGAAGATGATCCACCCGTAGGTGGCATGATCCTGCATGAGCGATGACTGCATTTTCGTCGCGTGAGCGATCACGACGAGACCAAAAACCCGAACCCAGTTTGCAACGAGGGAGATGAGAGCGGCGGTCGCGATCAACTGGGCACGGGTGGACCACCGTTCCGCGAAGAGGAGCGAATAGGCGACGCTGACCGTCACACCGGTCATGAAGAAATTGAGCCCAGCGCAACTGTCGGCGACGACCAGCGTGCCGGAGGGGATGCTGATCGTCGTCCCCCTGATTTCCGCCTCGAGCCCGACAGCCCGCAACGCCACACTGTTGACGAGCACGGTCAACTGCTGCAGGGGCCAGATGAGCACCTCCCAAATCGGGAGCGCCAGGGAAAAGGTGGCGGCGATCGGTATCGCCACTCTGGTGGAGGGTTTACCGCATACGGCCAGCTGCCAGCTGAGCAAAAGCAATGGTAACACGCCCAGGTGGACGACTTGCGCCGAGACGACGACGCCGACAAACCACGTCAGTGACAGCCCGAGCAGCACAAGGAGCGCCGGACGGTACGGCATGCTGCACTCTGCAAGTACCGTGCGGTCGCGCCAAATCAGCCAGACGCACAACGCCGCGACGGCAAATCCGTGGCTTCTACTGGCCATCCACACCGATGGAAAGCGCAGCCAACTGAACGAAAACGCCACGACGGTAAGGCCCAGCGCTGCGCCGACCCACCACGGTGTTTCGGCGGAGTGCGCGGGCGCGGAACGTGTCGGACTCGGCGGGAGAGCAGTCATGGGCACACGAGGGAATCTGAGTAGGGCCGACAACTCGTGAAAGGGCCGCCCTCCGGACCGTGAACGACGCGCACGCGGGTGTGGAGGTTACCTTTGTGCGTCATCGGAGACGTTGGTGGCTCGTGACGTCCGAGCGACGTGGTCGTTGTTCTCCACGGCCGGATGGCATGGCTGCGCATCTTCCGATCGGGCGGGATGATTCTCATTTTCGTATGATCACTATTCTCCTCACAGATCCGGAGCAGCGTGCTGCCTTGGCCGCTGCACGGGCCCTCGGGCGGCGGGGATGGCGCGTGGTCACGATCGGCACCGCGAAGGGACTTGCCGGCGCGTCCCGGTCGGTGGCACGGCACGTCGCGCTCACGGCGACTGACACCAGCACACCGGCGCGTTACCTCGCGGCGATCGCCGCGGTGGTCCGTCGCGAGCAGGTGCAGGTGATCATTCCGGTCACCGATGCCGCGTCGCGGCGGTTGCTCGGGCAGGACGTTGCGGTGGGCGCAAAGGTGGCAGGCCCATCGGCCGGTGCCTACGCTCGGGCCAGCGACAAGGCCGCCCTGCTGGAGGTGGCCGCCCAGTGTGGCATGCGCGTGCCTCGCCAATATGTGCTCGATTCGCGCGCGCATACGGCGGTTGTTCTCGCCGATCTGCACGGCACCATCGCCGGCGCCGTCGTGGTGAAGCCGGCGAAATCGGTCGTGGAGATCAACGGCCGCTCAATCGGCGTCAGCGTACGCTTTGTGGCTCACCCAGGGCTGTTAGCTGAGACCGTTGCCCAGTATCCCGACGAAGCGTTCCCGCTGCTCATCCAAGAGCGCACCTTCGGCGACGGCGTCGGTGTGTTCCTACTGCGTCAGCACGGTACCACACCGCTGCGCTTCGCCCACCGCCGGTTGCGTGAAAAGCCGCCGGCCGGCGGCGTCAGTACCTACCGGGAGGCGATCGAGCCGCCAGCGGCGTTGCAGGCACGTTGCGAGCAACTCCTGGACACCCTCGGCTACGCCGGGCCGGCGATGCTCGAGTTCAAGCAGGATGCACGGAGCGGCGAGTATGTCCTCATGGAGATCAACGCCCGCCTGTGGGGTTCGTTGCAACTGGCGATCGACGCCGGTGTGGATTTTCCGTCGGCATTGGTGGAGATGACGCTGGGTCTGCCGATCACGCCGCCTCGTGGCACCGGCGTCGGTGTGCGTAGCTTCTGGGAGCTGGGAGAGCTTGACCACGCGCTGGCGCTGTGGCGTCGCACGCGGGAGCAGTTGCACGCGCCGGTCACGCTGGCGGTGGGCGCTGTGGCGGCGCTGCACGCGCTGGCCGATCACCGATGGAGCGACCGCCCGGAAGTGTTCCGATGGAGTGATCCGATGCCGTTCGTTGTCGAACTGTCACGCTGGATCCGAGGGCGCTGAGTGCTAGAGATTCTTGGTTGGATTTTGATCGCAGCGCCCATCGCCTTGGGCGGCTACGCGTTCATCGTGTATCCCGGCATCGTGTGGCTGTGGTCGCGGCTGCGCCCAGCGTACACGCTGCCGCCGGCGCCGGTCGTATGGCCAGAGATCAGCATTTTGATTGTCGCCTACAACGAGGAGCGCCGGCTGCGCCGCACGTTGGAACACGCACTCGCCACCGACTATCCGGCGGACCGACTCAACGTGCTGGTGGTATCGGATGCGTCGAGCGATGGTACCGACGACCTCGTGCTGAACTACGGCGACCCGCGTGTGCGCCTGCTGCGCATGCCCGAGCGCAGCGGTAAGCCGGCTGGTGAGAACGCGGCCGGTGCCATGCTGCGCGGCGACATCGTGGTGTCGATCGATGCCTCCATTCTCATTCCACGAGATTCCCTGAAGCCGCTCATCCGCGCGCTGCTCGATCCGGCGGTGGGGCTGGCCTCGGGGCGAGACATCAGCGTAGGTGACGAGGCGCGCGAGGGCAACAAGGCGGAGTCGGGCTATGTCGGCATGGAGATGACGCTGCGTCATTTCGAAACGCGGGTCCACAGCATCGTCGGGGCCAGCGGATGCTTCTACGCGAATCGTCGCCACTTGCAGCAGGTTCAGCTGCCGAACGAACTGGCGCGTGACTTTGCAGCGGCAAGCGTCGCGCGCGCTCACGGCTATCGCGCGGTGTCCGTCGATGAAGCGACCTGCCTGGTACCGCGTACCCCCACGCTCAAGGCCGAGTTGCGCCGAAAGAGCCGCACGATGGGTCGTGGTCTCGATACGCTGGTGTATTTGCGGGGCATGATGAACCCGTTCACGTACGGCAGCTACGCGTTCATGATGGTGTCGCACAAGCTGGTGCGCTGGCTGCTCTTCCCGTCGCTGCTGGGCTGGCTGGTGGGGCCGTGGCTGCTACTGCGCACCGCACCGTGGACGCTGCTGCTCACCATCGGCATGCTCGTCGGGCTCGTGGTGGCACGGCTCGTGATTATCTGGCCCGACAACCGCCGACTGCCACGACTCATCGCACTGCCCGGCTACGTATTCATCAGCATCGTGGCCGGCTGGATGGCGTGGTGGCATTTGCTGCGCAACGAGAAGAGTGCGATGTGGGAGCCGACGCAGCGGCCGGTGTCGGCGTGATGTCCCGAGTCCTGCACGTGGTGGCCCCTGCGCGTGCGGGAGGGCTCGAAACGGTCGTCTTGCAGCTGACCACGGGGCTGCGTGCCCGTGGCAATGACGCGCGGGTCGCGACCGTGCTGGACCCCGCAGACGCGGCGTCGCACCCGTTCATCGAGGCACTGGAAGAGGCCGGGGTGCCCGTGCATCGTATCGTCGTCGGTACGCGCGAGTATCGCGCCGAGCGAGCGGCGATCGCGCAATTGATGCGGGCGCACGATGTGGATGTATTACACACGCATGGCTACCGCCCCGATGTCGTGGATGGTGGTGTCGCGCGATCGATGAAGCGGGCCCATGTCACCACCCTGCACGGTTTCGTCGGCGGGAGCTGGCGCGGTCGTGTGTACGAATGGCTGCAGGTCCGGGCCGCTGTTCGGGCGAGCGCAGCCATCGCGGTGTCGGCGCCGATCGCCAAACGACTGCGGCGGGCTGGCGGCGCCGAGACGACGCATCTGCTGCGCAATGCCGTCGTGCCGAATACATCGGCCCTCGATCGCTCGGCAAGTCGCGCGGCGCTCTCGCTCCCCGCTGATGCCGTGCTGGTGGGATGGGTGGGCCGGTTGTCCCATGAGAAGGGGCCCGATCTGTTCGTCGAGGCGCTGGCACAGACGGGCGATCAGGTGCACGGCGTGTTCGTCGGCGATGGTCCCCTGCGCCAGCAGATGCGGACCCTCGCCGCCGTGCGCGGCGTGGCACATCGGCTGCATTTCACCGGGATGCGCCCGCAGGCCAGTCGCTACCTCGCCGCGTTCGACGTGCTCGCGCTCACATCGCGCACCGAGGGGACACCCATGGTGCTGCTCGAGGCGATGTGGGCCGGCGTGCCGATCGTGGCGACGGCGGTAGGCGGTGTTCCGGACGTGCTCCGTTCCGGCGATGCGATCCTGTGCCCGGGTGAAGACGTGGCGGCCATTGCCGCCGCACTCACCAGGATGATCAGAGAGCCGTCTCTCCGGGCGCTACTGTCGCAACAGGCGCGGGACCAGGTGGCGAATGCGTTTGGCCCCGACGCCTGGATCTCCGCGCACGAGCAGCTGTATCAGCGCATCGTGCGCGCCCGATAGTCATCCTGCTGGTCGGGCAGCGTCGGGCCAACCCCGAAGTACCGACTCTCCGGTCGCCAAAAGTACCAGCCGCTCACCGATGCGGCAGGATACATCGCGTAGCTCTCGGTCAGCGTGATCCCGGCGCGTTCCGGCACGCCGAGTAGCGAAAAGAGCGTGCCCTTTTCGGCGTGGTCCGGACAGGCCGGGTATCCCGGCGCCGGCCGGATGCCCTGATAGCGCTCCTTGATCAGGCTGTCGTTGTCGAGCGACTCGCCGGTGGCGTAGCCCCAGAACTCCCGACGCACGCGCTCGTGCAGATGCTCCGCGAAGGCTTCGGCCAGCCGATCGGCCAGTGCCTGGACCAGAATGGCACTGTAGTCATCGTGGGCCGCGCGGTACTCCGCCGCCAGCGCCTCGACCCCATGGCCCGTGGTGACGGCGAACGCCCCGACGTAGTCGATCACGCCGCTGTCGCGCGGTGCCACGAAGTCCGACAGGCACATGTTCGGGCGTCCGTCGCCTTTCTTGTCGAGCTGCTGTCGCAGCATATGCAGCGTGGCCGCGGTTGCCGCGCCCGATGTTTCGTCGGAAAGCACGATATCGTCGCCCACCGCATTGGCCGGCCAGAAGCCGAACGCTGCACGCGCTTCGACGCGTCCGTCACGGATCATCTTCGACAGCATCTCCCGCGCGTCGGCGTACAGTGTGCGCGCGGTCTCGCCAACGACGGGATCCTCGAGAATGGCCGGGTAGTGACCGGCCAATTCCCACGTTTGAAAGAACGGCGTCCAATCGATATACGGCACCAGATCCTCGAGCGGGTACTGCAGCAAAGTCCGCGCTCCCGTGAACGTGGGCACGGGCACGGGCACCGACAGGTCGATCGTCGCCTTGTTGGCTCGCGCGACCTCGATCGACACCAATCGCTCTGCTCCTCCCCGCGCTGCCCGTGACACGCGGAGATGCTCGTATTCCGCGCGCACGTCGGCCGCGAAGCCAGCCTTGCGCTCGTCGCTCAGCAGCGCACTGGTCACACCCACGGCACGCGACGCATCGAGGACGTGCACCACCGGGCCGCTGTAGCTCGGCTCGATCTTGAGCGCCGTATGTGCCTTGCTGGTGGTCGCGCCGCCAATGAGCAGCGGAATGTGCAGTCCGCGGCGCTCCATCTCGCTGGCCACGAACGTCATCTCCTCGAGCGACGGCGTGATGAGCCCCGAGAGACCGATCACATCGGCATTCACTGCAATGGCCTTGTCGATGATGCTCGCGCAGGGCACCATGACGCCCATGTCGATGACTTCGTAGCCGTTACACTGCAGCACGACGCCTACGATGTTCTTGCCGATGTCGTGCACATCGCCCTTCACGGTGGCCATCAGCACGCGCCCTGCCGGTTTGCTGTCCACCGTTTTCAGTGCTTCGATGAACGGAATGAGGTGCGCGACGGCCTTTTTCATTACGCGCGCACTTTTCACCACCTGCGGCAGGAACAGCTTGCCCTCGCCGAACAGGTCGCCCACCACATTCATACCGCGCATGAGCGCGCCCTCGATCACCTCGATGGGATGCGAGGCGGCGAGGCGCGCTTCCTCGGCGTCCTCCACCACGTACGTATCGATACCTCGCACGAGCGCGTGAGCCAGCCGATCCTCGATCGGAAGCGCGCGCCAGGCGAGGTCTTCGACGGCCTTGGCGGCGCGACCCTTCGCCTGGTCAGCTACGTCCAGCAGCCGCTCGGTGGCGTCGTCGCGGCGCGCCAGCACCACGTCTTCCACCCGCTCCCGAAGGTCGGCGGGAATGTCCTCGTATGGAATGAGCTGCCCGGCGTTCACGATGCCCATGTCCATGCCGGCCCGGATGGCATGGTACAGGAACACCGCATGCATTGCCTCGCGCAGCGGATTGTTGCCGCGGAACGAAAAGCTCATGTTGCTCACCCCGCCCGACACCTTGGCGTAGGGCAGGGTGCGCTTGATCTCCCGCGTAGCGTCGAAGTAGTCGACCGCGTAGCGGGCATGCTCTTCGATGCCGGTGCCGATCGCGAAGATATTGGGATCGAAGATGATGTCCTGCGGCGGAAATCCCACCTGCCCGGTGAGGATCGTGTACGCGCGCGTACAGATCTCGACTTTCCGGGCGGCGGTATCAGCCTGTCCCTGTTCGTCAAAGGCCATGACGATCACGGCGGCGCCGTAGCGGCGTACGAGCGTGGCCTGACGCACAAATTCCGCCTCGCCTTCCTTGAGCGAGATGGAGTTCACCACACCTTTGCCCTGCAGGCACTTGAGCCCCGCCTCGATCACGCTCCACTTGCTGGAGTCGACCATGATCGGCACCCGGGAAATGTCGGGCTCTGAGGCCACCAGGTTGAGGAACGTCACCATGGCGAGTTCGGCGTCCAGCAGCCCCTCGTCCATGTTCACGTCGATCAGCTGCGCGCCGTTCTCCACCTGCTGACGGGCGACCACCAGGGCGTCGCTGTAGTTCCCGTCGAGAATCAGCTTGGCGAACTTCGCGCTGCCCGTGACATTGGTGCGTTCGCCCACGTTCACGAAGTTTGTGCTTGGGCCGATGGTCATCGGTTCGAGCCCCGACAGTCGTAGCTGCGGCTCGATGTGCGGGATCGCGCGTGGCGCGACGCCCTGTACGGCCTTGGCGATGGCGGCGATGTGGGCGGGCGTGGTGCCACAGCATCCGCCGACGATGTTGATCAGTCCGCTGCGGGCCCATTCGCCGATCTGTGCGCCCATGATCTCGGGCGTTTCGTCGTAGCCGCCGAAGGCGTTCGGCAGGCCGGCGTTCGGGTGCGCGCTCACATGCGTGTCGGCCACCCGGGACAGCTCCTGCACGTAGGCGCGGAGCTGGTCGGCCCCGAGGGCGCAGTTCAGGCCGATGGAGATCGGCTGGATGTGCGCCATCGACGTCCAGAACGCTTCCGTGGTCTGTCCCGAGAGCGTGCGGCCGCTGGCGTCGGTAATCGTGCCGGAGATCATGACCGGCACGCGCGTGCCCATGCGCTCGAAATACTGCTCGATAGCGAACAGGGCGGCCTTCGCGTTCAGCGTGTCGAAGATCGTTTCGACGAGCAGGATGTCGGCTCCACCGTCGAGGAGTCCGCGCGTGGCCTCGTCGTACGCCGCTACGAGCTGGTCGAAGGTGACGTTGCGGGCGCCGGGGTTCTCGACCTCTGGGGAGAGCGAGGCGGTGCGGTTGGTGGGGCCGAGCACACCGGCCACGAACCGCGGGCGGGCCGGGTCGCTGGCCTCGTACGTATCGGCGACCCGACGGGCCAGTGCCGCGCCGGCCACGTTCAATTCGTACGCGAGCGACTCCATGCCGTAGTCGGCCATGGAGATGGCGTTGGCATTGAACGTGTTCGTCTCGAGAATGTCGGCGCCGGCCTCGAGGTACTTGCCATGGATGGCGCCCACGATCTCCGGCTGCGTGAGCACGAGGAGATCGTTGTTGCCCTTCAGGTCGCGAGGCCAGTCGGCGAACCGCGACCCGCGATAGTCTGCCTCGCTGAGGCGATACTCCTGAAGCATGGTCCCCATGCCGCCGTCGAGCAGGAGGATGCGCTCGGCGAGGAGGGGGCGAAGGCGTGAGGCGCGATGAGATAGGCCGACAGCGAGCTTTGACATATCTTCAAACTTATCTATGTCGAACGACTTCCAGCACCCAGCGCACCTGCGGTCACAGGTACGACCCCGCACCGGGCAACTGTCCCGCCTTCTCGATCCCGAACAGGTCGTCCTGTTCGACGGCGCGATGGGAACGATGCTGTACACCCGTGGCGTGTTCATCAACCAGTGCTACGACGAGTTGGTGCTGCGTTCGCCGGATCTGGTTCGGGAAATCCACGCCGCCTACGTGAAGGCCGGCGCCGAGGTGCTCGAGACGAACACCTTCGGCGCCAACCGCCTCAAGCTCACGCAGTATGGGCTGGAGGGGCAGGTCGTTGCCATCAACACCAGGGCCGCGGAGTTGGCCCGTGAGGCGGCCGGCGATCAGCGGTTGGTCGCCGGCGCCGTCGGGCCATTGGGCGTGCGCCTCGAGCCGTACGGGGCCCTCGGGCGCAACGAAGCGAAGGCCATTTTCGCCGAGCAGCTGTCGGCGCTCAGGGCCGGTGGCGCGGACTGTTTTCTCCTCGAGACGTTCGCCGACTTGGAAGAGCTCGAGCAGGCCATCCTCGCCGCGCGCGAGATTGACCCCGATATGCCCGTGATCGCGCAGGCCACGGTCGGCCTCGACTTGCGTACGGCGTACGGGGCGAGCCCGGAGGACATCGCCCGGGTGCTCGACCGCTGGGGCGTGGACGTGATCGGCCTCAATTGCTCGGTCGGACCGCAAACCATTCTCGAAGCCGTCGAGCGAATGGCGGCGGTCACCCGGAAGAAAATTTCAGCACAGCCGAACGCGGGCATGCCGCGCGAAGTCGGGGGCCGTTCTATTTATATGGCGAGCCCCGAGTACATGGCGACCTACGCCCGGCACCTGGTACAGGCGGGGGCGAAGATCGTGGGTGGGTGCTGCGGCACCACGCCGGAACACATCAAGGCGATGGCGGAGGGCGTTCGCCCGCTATCGCCCCGCACGCGGGTTGTGGTGGGCGACGATCGGGCGTTGGTCGATGAGCAGGTCGCGGGGCAGCCCATCGGTCGCCCGACCACCCCGATCTCCGAGCGGTCACGCCTCGGGGCGAAGCTGGCCGCCGGTCAGTTCGTGACGTCGGTGGAGATCGTCCCCCCGCGGGGTGTAGACACCGCGCGTCTCGAGCGTGATGCGGCGGCCCTCCACGCCGCTGGGGTCGACGCCATCAACGTACCCGATGGACCGCGTGCGCAAAGTCGCATGGGCGCCATCGCGACCAGCGTGATCATCGAGCGACACGGTATCGAAGCGGTCACCCACTACTGCTGCCGTGACCGCAATCTACTCGGGATGCTCAGCGACTTGCTGGGCGCCTCAGCACTCGGCCTGCGTAACATGCTGCTCATTACCGGTGATCCGCCCAAGATGGGCCCGTATCCGGATGCCACGGCCGTTTTCGACATCGATGCCATTGGCCTCACCAATCTGGTGAGCAAGCTCAATCGGGGGCTCGACCCGGGCAACAATCCCATCGGGGAGCCCACGCAGTTCGTCGTTGGTGTCGGCGTGAATCCGGCGGCGCTCGATGCAGCCCACGAGCTCAAGCGGTTTCACTGGAAGGTCGAGGCGGGCGCCGAATACGCGATCACCCAGCCGGTGTTTGACCCTGCCCAACTCGAAACATTTCTAGCGAGCATCGGCGACGTCCGGATTCCGGTCATCGCCGGCATTTGGCCACTCGTTTCGGCGCGGAACGCCGAGTTTCTGGCCAACGAGGTCCCTGGGGTGACCGTACCGCCGGCCGTGTTGGAGCGCATGCGGCGGGCGAGTGAAAAGAGCAAGGAGCACGCGTTGGCCGAGGGCATCGCCATTGCCCGCGAGAGCTTGGCTCGGGTGCAGGGGGTCGTTCAAGGCGTGCAGGTGAGTGCCCCCTTCGGCAGAATCGAGCTCGCTCTCGAGGTGTTTTCGCGCTGATACCATGTGGTGCGGCGGCGTTCGCCCAGCTGTTGCATAAACGCCACTCTAGTGCTGCATAAATGCGACTCGAGCGATGACTCGTCCGGCGACCGCGATGACGCCAGCGCCACGAGTGACCCGATGACGGCCCGTTTCTCGGGGACGAGCCGGAGCGGCCCAGGGGCGACGGTTGTCGGTGATCGTCGGCCGGCAGCTCTCGCTAAGTGATTACGCAAAATTCACTTAGCGCGAAATTCGACCCGCTCCGTTCCCGCCCGCACGGACCAATGTGTCGCGACAGGGGACTCGATCGTCATGCTACGACGGATAGTGGACGAAGCCGGTGGTCTCCGTGACGTCACGGATGGGGAACCTGCGCCGAACTGGCGAGGAACTTGCTCTACTCGGTTGAGAGGGGCAATCGCCATCGTTGATCGTGTACGACTCTGCCGGCCTTACGAACTACTTTTGACGATCCCTTCGCTACAACCAGACGCCATGGACGCCAAAACCCGGATCTTCCCCTTTGCCCAAGGTGCGGGCGTGACACCTGCGCATGCCTCGGAGACGCTGCGAGAGCGGGCGGGACGATCGGCCGACGGCGAGCGGTCCGGCCGTCCGACTCCGACCGCCAGCGCACCGCTGGACGATTTCGAGCCGCGTTGGCGTTCGGAGATCGTGTCGCGGATATTCAATTGCACGCTGGCCGTTCTCATGCTGATTGTCGCGTCGCCGTTGATGCTGCTTACCGCGCTGCTGATCCGCCTGACGTCGCGTGGGCCGGTGCTCTACACGCAGGTCCGTGTAGGGGTCGATCGTCGATGGAACCGTACGCGAGCGCTCAACGAGCGTCGTCGCGAAGACTTGGGCGGTAGCCCGTTCACGATCTTCAAGTTCCGTTCGATGCGGGTGGACGCCGAACTCGGCGGTCAGGCCGTCTGGGCCATGAAGGATGATGACCGCGTTACGTCGATCGGTAAGACCATGCGCAGGACCCATATTGATGAGCTGCCGCAGCTGCTGAACGTGATTCGCGGCGACATGAACATCGTAGGCCCTCGCCCTGAGCGACCGAGCATCTTTGTGCGCCTTCGCGAGCAGATTTCCGAGTACCCGGTGCGCCAGCGCGTGAAGCCCGGCATTACCGGGCTGGCACAGGTGTCGAACCCGTACGACGAGTGTCTCGACGACGTGCGACGCAAAGTGTATTTCGACATCCAGTACATGAAGCGACAGTCGTTGGGTGAAGACCTGCGAATCATGCTTCGCACGGTGCCGGTCATGCTGTTCCGTATTGGAAGCAGGTAGGAAGTCGCTGTCCGGTCGTGTTTCCGTTGACAGAGCGACTCCTTCGCCGTATCTCCGACCGCGGCACTGACACCGTTGTCTGAGGTCCGATGCATTCGCCGTTCAGCTCACCCGCTTCGTCTTCTTCCGCAAGAAATCCATCAGCACGAACTGCCCCAGGCTCATGGTGTTCGTGAAGTACGCCTTGCCGCGGCTGATCTCGCTCATCCGCTTCACGAACTCGACCAGTGCCCGGTCGCGCGCCAGCATGAACGTATTGATCATGATGCCGCTCTTTCGGCACGCCGCCACTTCGCGCAGCGTCTCGGCGATCACGTAGCCGTCGAGTCCCATCGAATTCTTGTAGATCTGCCCGTCGGGCATCGTGAGCGCACTCGGCTTACCGTCGGTGATCATGATGATCTGTCGCATGTCCTTCTTCTGCGACATCAGGATCCGCCGCGCCAGCTTGAGCCCCTCGGCCGTGTTGGTGTGGTACGGCCCCACCTGACACTTGGCCAGCGTGGCGATCGGGATCTCCTCGGCGGAATCGTGAAAGAGAATCACGCGAATCGTGTCGCCGGGGAACTGCGTCTTGATGAGGTGCGTGAGTGCCAACGCCACCTTCTTGGCCGGCGTGAAGCGGTCTTCGCCGTACAGAATCATCGAGTGGGAACAGTCGAGCATCAGCACCGTGGCGCAGCTGGAGCGATACTCTGATTGCCGCACCATGAGATCGCCGTAGTCGAGATCGATCGGTACGTCGAGGTTGCCGTTGCGGGCGAGCGCATTGGCGAGCGTGGCCGGGACATCGAGGTTGAGCGCATCGCCGAACTCGTACGGCTTGCTCCAGGCATCCGACTCGACGCCGGTACTGAGCTGTGGCGTGTCGTGGCTACCGATGCTGGATTTGCCGAAGGAGCCCATCAGGTGCCGCAGCGTCTTGAAGCCCAGGAAGTCGGTGCCTTTGTCGGTGAGATTGAACTGCACATCCTTGGCCGCCGCCTGCGCGATTGAGCCCTTGCCTGTTACCGGTTGGTGGCCCGCCGGTACGGCTCCCACCTGGTCGGTGGTCAGGAACCCGTCTTGAATGAGGCGCTGCACCAGCCCGTCCAACAGCTCGGCCAATTTTTCCTCGGACACCTCGTCCCCTTCGCCACGGAGCGCGGAGAGCATCTCCGGCGTGATCTGGCCGCTCTCGATGAGCGCCCGCAGGATGGCGTCCTTGAGTGAGTCGATCGAGCGGTCGCCCTCGCCCTGATCGGCACCCCAATGGCCCTGGTCCCCGCCGGCGAAGCCGGATTGGAGCAGAAAATCGGCGAGCTGGTCGAGCAATGACTGCAGATCCACGGCATCGGACAGCTGTGGATTGAACTTGGTGTACGTGTGGAACCGCATCGACCGCTCTCCGAGCTTGGGAAATCGCTACACTTCCTCTACGAATGACAACGGCTGCGCGTTCCTCAAATCCCTTCCGCGTCCTCACCCGTCACCGGAATTTCCGGATCTTCTGGGTGGGCCAGACGATGTCGCAGGTCGGCTCGTGGATGCAGACGATGGCCGTGGGCTGGCTGTCCCTGCAACTCTCCGACAGCGCCTTCGTGGTCGGCTTGGTGGCGTCGGTGGGCGCCATCCCGATCGTGCTCTTTTCCATGCACGCCGGCGCCTTTGTGGATCATGGCGACAAACTGCGCCTCGTGCGAGTGACGCAGAGCATTCTGTTGGCCCAGGCGGCGGTGCTCTGGCTGGTCACCATCACGGGCCATGTGTCGATCCCGATGCTGCTGGGGCTCGCCTTCGTGCAGGGGCTGTGCAGCGCGGTGGAGATTCCCGCCCGCCAGAGCATGATCATTCAACTGGTGGGGCGCGACGATCTGCAGCCGGCCATCGCCCTCAATTCCAGCGGATTCAATCTGGCCCGCGTGGTGGGCCCGGCCATCGGAGGGTTGGTGATCGCCCGCTTCGGGATCGCGTGGTGCTTCGGCCTCAACGCCTTGAGCTTTGTGGCGGTGCTCTGGGGGCTGCTGCGCATC